>JAHZJA010001484.1 GCA_022601155.1 Deltaproteobacteria bacterium
CGCCTTCGAAGCGCAGCCTCGCCAGGCAGCTGCCGCTGACGGCGTTGTGGCCCATGGAAAACCGCCAAAGTCGAGGCTAGCCCAACACCTGGTCGATCCAGGTGGCGACGGCTTCAGCCCCCGCGGGGGGTCGATTGTTCAGCGCCGCATCGTGCATCGCGTGGCGTCGGTCGTCATCGCCGACCAGCTCGAGCAACAGGGGGAGCAAGCGGTCGGCGTTGCGCTCGGCGTCGATCTCATCGCCGACCAATACCGCACCCCCGCCATCGACCATGGGCTCGGCGTTGTGCCGCTGGTGTTGGTCGCGGTGGTAGGGGTTGGGCAGGAACACCGTCGGGGTGGCGTTGGCCCACGCTTCGGCCACACTGCCCGCGCCCGCTCGGCTCACCGCCAGATCGGCCGCAGCCCAGGCCTGACCCATCGCCTGGAGGTAGTCGACCACGGTCGCGCGCACGCCTGCGGTGTCGTACGTGGCCTGGAGCGCGGCGACATCGTAGGTGCCGCACTGGTGCAGGACCTGCCACGACTGCATGGTGTCGACGAACTGGGAGCGTCGGGTCAGCGCGACCAGAGCCTCGATGACCGACGTCGCCCCGTGGGTGGCTCCGGTCACGAACAGCACGGGCTTGGCGGGGTCCAGACCCACGGCGGCGCGGGCCACCGCGCGGTCGTCGTCGCCGACTGAAGCACCCCGCAAGGGCAGGCCGATGACCTCGGCGCCGGGCAGAGCATCGGAACGGTAGGCCGTGAAGACGCGGCTGCACCTTCGCACGAGCAGACGATTGGCCTGGCCGGGGACGGCATCGAGGTTGACCATCGCGCGCGGGAGCTTCCGGGCCGAGGCGGTGACCAGGGCGGGGCCGGACACGAAACCTCCGGTGGCCACCACCGCACCGATCCGTTGCTCGTGGAGCAGCTTCCGGAGCTGGGTGGTGCTTCGTCGCCAGTCGCGTGCGAACGGCAGGGCCTCCCACGGGCGGCGGAGGTTGGGCAGCGGACGCACGGGAATCGCCGTCCACGGCTCGCCCACGCGCTCCATGATCGCGGCGTCGCCCGGGCGGTTGGAGACGAGCATATGTACGCGGGCGTGCGGCCGACGCTCTCGGAGGGCCTCGACGATCCCCACGTTGGGATAGATGTGCCCGCCGGTCCCGCCGCCAGCCAGCAGCACGGTGTCGTGGCCTGAGCTGCGGTCGTTCACGGTGTGTCTCGAGTCTCTGACGACCACGTGGTGTCAGACGGTCCTTGGGGGTGTCGCACGCCCGCGCCCGTTGGCCAAGAACCCGACGAATCCCGCCGCGTTCGTCGCTCGCGGTCGTGGCCACGACGAGGATGCCCTCGCGTGAAAGGGGCGGTAGAGTGCAAGGCATGGGGAATGCGCGGCGATGGGCGTGGGGCATGCTGACCACGGCGAGCCTCGGCACGGTGTTGGCATGTGGGGACGACGCAAGCCCACCCGCGTGGAATCCCGCGCTCACCGAGGGGCCCGGTCCGACCTCTGGAGCCGAGGGCACGAGCACCGCTGCGGGTCCCGGGGACTCGACGATGGGTGAGGCGTGTGAGCCCGGAGCGGTCGAGCCGTGCTTGTGCCCCGATGGCCTGAGCCTGGGCGAGCAGGTGTGCCTGGACGACGGCGTCAGCGTGGGCGCGTGTTCGTGCGACACCGAGACCGGGGACATGGGCAGCAGCGACTCGGGTGACCCGATGCCCCCGCTGCCGCGC
This sequence comes from Deltaproteobacteria bacterium, assembly GCA_022601155.1. Lineage (GTDB taxonomy): Bacteria > Myxococcota_A > Polyangia > Nannocystales > Nannocystaceae > Paraliomyxa. The sequence goes on from JAHZJA010001484.1 coordinate 1,723, forward strand.
GAGGCCTGCTACCTGGGCGCCAACGGAGCGGGGACGACGTGCCTGCCCCTGGTGGCCTTCTATGCCGACTTGCCCGCTGGCTACGAGTACCCCGCCCCGATGCTGGCCGACGGACAAGACCGACCACCGCTGGCGCTGTTCGACGTGACGGCAACGCCCGGGTCGACCGCTTTGGCTCCCAACTTCGCGCTCGACGAGCTGGCGCAGCCATCGGTGGGTCAGTGGGCCGTGGTGCAGCCCCACGCGGTGGCTTCGCTTCAGGCCATGCGCAACCTCGCCGGCCCGATCTCCGTGGTGGCGGGTTACCTGTCTCCCTCCGCGAATGCGGCGATGGGTGGCGAGCTCTATGCGCGGCATCAATATGGCGACGGCTTCGATCTCACGCCGCTGGAAGTGACCGTGGGGGAGCTGTCCGCCCTCTGTACGGCCGAGGGGGGCGCGGTGGTGGAGTTCGAGAGTCATCTGCACTGCGAGTTCAGTGCAGTGCCCGTCGACGAGGCGTTCTTCGGCCCGGCCTCTGCCGCGGCACCCGGGGGGATCGACGCGCTCGTGTTCGACGCTTGGATCGAGCCCGACGGTCTGGCCTGGTGGGCCCCGGCCTGGGGCTTCGTGGAGGGACACCCGCGTCGTCAGTGGGTGGCTCGCGACGCGATGGGGGCCGTGTTGGTGCAAGAGGAAGGGCGCACATTCGTGGCGCCCCCCGGGACGCGGCAGATCGAGGTCCTGGTGGGCGGTCGTGTGCGGCGCACGAGGAGTCTCGCCGCCCCGTGAGCTGGCGGACGGGGCCAGCCGTCTTTTCTCGACGGAATCGGTTCGAGCCGGCCACGGCCCCAATGAAGATGCCCACGCGATCGCAGGCCTTCGTGCGCGAGCTGAGCCGACGCGCGCGGGCGTACCTCGCGGCGTTCATCGAGGCATCGCGGGGAGGTTCCGCGGGCAGTGGCATGCCGACGCTTCCGCCGGCCAACTGCGACGGCGCGGCTACTGAAACACCAGCTCGACGGTGCCGCCCGGGTGGGAGAGCACGCCGTCGACCTCGGCGGTGACGGGGGCGAGGCCTTGGTTGGAGGTGACGACGCAGCTCGACTCACCCTCGGGGCACTCGCACTGCTTCGGGGAGATGGCGAGGCAGTCGCTGCGCACTTCGGCGCGCAGCATGTAGTCGCCGTCGGGGGCCAAGGTCCGTTGCTCGCACTGCGGCTGGCAGGGCGATCCATCGCACTCGCTCGGGATGGACTGATCGGCGAAGAAATTGCCCAACCACGTCTGCTCGTAGGTCGCGCCGGGCTCGATACGGATGATCTTGGGCCCATCGCACGGTCCGCAGTCGAAGCACTCATCGGCGAGGACGGATCGACAGGAGATTGCGCAGTCTCCGCGCATCCACTGGAGGGGCCCATCGTCGGGCCCGAGGATGTGGAATGGAGTCGCCTGACAGGGCGTCTCGACGCCCACGAACAGCGGGGTCGTGGTGTCGTTGCGGAGTATGACCGTCGACGCGGCGCCGACCTCCTCGTCGAACAGCGCCTCACACACCGCGTTGCCGGTGGAGTCTGCGGCGGTCGATGCGTCGGCGGTGGACTCTCCTCCCGAGTCGTCGGTCGCGTCGCCGCTCGTGCCGAGGTCACCAGAGTCGTCGATGGAGGTCGCAGGGCCGCACGCGACGAGCATCGCAGCGCCAACGGTACCGATGAGCCAAACGCGTAAGTTCATGCTTCAAACGTAGTCTGCAACGGGGTGGCCCGCACCCGTTCGTTGCGCTCACCGCCCCGCTCGATGCTCACGCCGACGATTGTCGTGAACTGCCAGCCGTGGCTCGGCAACTGCACCGAGGGCTCCGGCCTGACTTGGATGGCGCGGTTTGGCCGCAGTGGTCAGAACCGGGACTCGAACTGGAACCGGATCCAGTGCTCGGGGCTGGGCTGCCGGGTCGCGGTGGAATCGCGGCGATCGAGGTAGGTGAACAGGTCGTAGCGGATCTTGGGGATGGCCCAGGTGCGGATCTTGTACTGGGCCTCGAGGTAGGTCCACACCGAGTGCTCGAACCTCGCGTTGTCGGAGATGTCCTCCCAAAACCAACGCACGCGGGCCCGCAGCTGCAGCGGGTCGATGGGTTTGGCCACCACCATGAAGAACGCGTTGATGTCTTGGCGCAGCCCGTTGCCGGCCTGGAGGCGCTCGAGGTCGCCCTCGTCCAGCGGATCGAAGGTATCGAAATCGATGTCTCCGCCGAAGTCGTTGTTGCGCGAGAACTGGGTGTCGACGAACAGCTCGTTTTGAACCTCATGCCGGTACTGCAGCGCGAAGTGCAGGCGCTTGATCGGCTGAATGCGAGCGCGTGCCGTCACCTGGACACGCTGGCCACCGCAGATGATCGCTTCGTCGGGAAGACCGAGCACCAGGCCGGGATCGACGCTCGCGTCGATGCACTCGGAGAACCGAGGCCGACCCAGGTCGTTGTTCTGGTACTCGAGCCACAGGCCCGGCCGCAGCCATGGTGTGGCGTCGACGTCGGCGCGGGCATACATGCGCATCCGAGGCTCACCGGAGGACGGGCGCACCCAAAAGTCGGCGAAGGTCCGCAGATCAACGCGCTCGGCGAGCTCGGAGGTGAAGCGCACCCGGCCCCCGGCCTCGTCGCGGGCTTGGTTGCCCTCGAACCGGTCGCGGGCGGAGATGGGGCGGGAGAACGGATTGGCGTAGCGCTTGTCGTAGTAGCGGCCGCTCACCTCGAGCTCGTGCTCGTTCCAGGTGGCCGTGTGCCGCACGATTCCCGCAAACCCGCCGCCGCCGTCCTGCTCGGTGGGAATGCCGTCGAAGCTGCGAGAGACCTCGCCGAACAGGTCGGCCCAACGCCGGCCCCACGAGAAGTCGGCCCCCACCGCTCCCCATGCCCCCGCTCGCGGAAAGCGGTTGTTGGTGTCGAAGTCGAGGTCGGCCCCTTCCACCCGCCAGCGCGGAATGCTGGCGTAGCCGGTGGCCCCCACGTGGGTTCGATCGTCGCGAAACCAGCTGACGTTGGTCCCCTGCGTGACCACGTCGACGACGTTGGGCAGTGTGCGAAAGGTGTGGCGACTGGCCGGAGCCAGCGTGTTGTCGCTGGCCGCCACCACGTTGGGTGCGGAGCACTCGGCGTCGTCGCTGCGAGGGTCGGCGCAGCTGCTGTTGTCGTACAGCTGGTACTGGTAGACGTCTTGGGGCTGCATCGACCAAAAGCCGTACACCTGCAGCCATCCGACGGGCAGCGGGAGCTTCTTGGCTCCGCCGGCCACGCCCTGCAGACCGCGACTGATCTGAAAGTTGGGGGCGACGCGCCGGTCGGGATCGTCACACGGCATGGCCTCCCCGGTCAGCTCTCCCGCCGACTCGCTGCAAAGGCGCACCAAGTCGTAGCGGGCGACGATGGCGTCGTCGAGATAGAAGCCGTTGGGGGTGTAGCGACGGCTGTTGTCGAAGGTCAGCCGTTGTCCGAAGCCAATGCGATACGTTCCTGCGATCACGCCCCAGCGATCGGTCTGCCACTGGGCGTAGGCCTTGGGCAGACGCAGGCGAGGGGCGTCGGGCTCGGCGGTGAGCGCCGCGCGGTTGGGGTCCCAGCGGATGGGGCCCAGGCGGCGTGGGTCGAGCAGGGCGGCTCCGCCCAAGGTGAGGTTGCCTGCCGCCTTGATGCGAGCTTGGAGGGCCATGGGGGGTACTCGGGGGTCGCCCGCGAGGTAGGTGGTGCGATAGCGGATGTGCCCGCTCACCCCTCCGCGCGAGGCCTTGGCGGAGGGGACCACCAAGAACCCGGCCAGCGCGGCCAGCTTGCGCTGTGACAGCACGCCGGCCACCACCAGGTCGGCCGGGTCGGCGATGCGACCGGCGTCCTCGCGGTACGCCAAGATCCGGTCGACCTCGTCGTAGGTCAGGTTGGGCAGGGCGTACAGATCCTCGCGCGAGGCTCGGTCGAGGTCGGTGCCCCGCCGCATCAGCTCGACGAGCGTGGAGTAGGTGTTGTCGGTGAGCTGCTCGCTGAGCAGCAGATCGTTGAGGTCTTCCTCGTTGTCGACGTCGACGAAGATCCCGTACTCCACCGCGCCTGCGGGTCGGCAGATGCCGATGGTGCCGAGCACGGCGGCCAGGGCCACCCCACGGCGGCGGCGCCACACGGACCGCGACCAGGCGCGGCGACGCGAGCGATCGTTCAGCACGGCACCTCGGCGCACGTGCCCCACAGACCGACGAGGTCGGCCTGCGCATCCGTCTGCAGCTGCCGGTACGCGGCGGCCCGGTCCTCACCATTGGGCGGGATTTGCAGGACGCAGGCATACCCCTGCGAGATCAGGCGCTCGTTGACACTGGCCCCGTTGATGCTGATGTACGCCAGCAGGCGATCGTAGCGATCGGTGCACTGGGCGTCGTACGACAGCTGGACGGTCTTGCCCTCCACCAAGGTGCGATTGAACTGCGTGGCCTCGGTCGCGTAGCACTCGGGGTCGCCGGTCAGCTCGGGGGTGTCCACCAGCAGGTAGCGAACGCGCTCGCCCGAGTCGAGCTCGATGGTGTCGCCGTCGTACACCCGCACGACCACCGCCTCGGTGGGGCCGCACTCGGTCTCGTCGCCGCACGCCATCCCAACCCCCATCCCCAGGGCCAGGCTCGTGGCAAGGCCCCATGCCGCGGTTGTCTTGGTCATCGTTCGCTCTGTCGTGGGCGCGGGTGTCCGTGCACAGGGCACTAGCAACCGCTGTTGGGGTCGCCCGGAGTCCCGGCGTTGTCGCCGGTTCCGTAGGGGGTGGTGGCATCGCACAGGTTGGCGGGGTCGTCGTTGCCGGCCACCGACTGTGCGCCCGGGTCGAGCTTGGTGGCGGCGGCGGTCGTGGAGCTGGTCCACGTCACCTCGTCGTGGTGCTCTCCGCCCAGGCCCACCGCCAGGCCGCTGTCGCTGTTGTTGAGGCCGAAGCTGACCACGAAGTCGACCGCAGGCAGACCCCCGTTGACCATCGTGTCGGACTCGCGCGCGAACAACACATGGCTGCCCGCGGTGAACGACAGGCAGTCGGCCGAGGTCAGGGTGGTCTCGAGCTGGAAGTTGCCGCCGGAGATCCGACTCAGCTCCAGGCCGTTGAGGTCGACGTCCGCGTCGACATAGACCTCGAACCACTCTCCGTTGGCATCGGTGACGACATCGGGGTTGGCCATCCACTCGTTGATGACCAGCTCGCCGGGGGCCGGGGGCACGATGGCCCGGAGTCTTCCGCCGTCCATGCACATACCGTCGACGTTGCCGCCGCCGTCACACGCAGGATTGGCCG
>JAHZJA010001485.1 GCA_022601155.1 Deltaproteobacteria bacterium
CCACGCGCTGGGCGTTGCGACCCGAGGTTCCGTAGGGCGCCTTGATCACCGCGCGGCGATACCCGTGGGCCTCGATCCGCTCGAGTGCAGCCACGACCTCGGCGTGCTCGTGGGCCACCACATCCAGGGCTCGACGTCCGTATAGCCACGGCTCTTCGCCCTCGTCGGTCAGGCTGCGGGCGCGCTCCACCCAGGTGGTCTTGGCGTGCAGCCACGCATCGGCGGTGGCGGGCGGCGGCGAATGTTCGGAGAGCGCGGTGAGGGGTGCGAGCCGGGCCCGGGCCCGCGAGCCCCAGCCCCAGGGGCGCAGCGCCATCATCCTGGGGTGACCCACGGCAGCGGGCTCCACGGGGTCGTTGCCCGCGCCCACGGCGATCCACTGCGGCATGCGAAACCCCATCGCGACCAGCGACTGCTGAAAGGCCAGCGATGGAACGCGGCGCACCAGCACCACGTCGTTCGCCGAAGCGGTGAACATCGGCAGGGTCTCCAGATCGGCGATCATCGTCTGGAGCGCCGCGGGTGGGGTGTAAGACCCACGCGTGCCCAGCTCGAGCTCGGCGGTGGGCTCGAACATGTGCACGACGGGGGGACGCCCGCGCGAGCTCTCGTACACCGCCAGCTGCTCGACGTAGTCGTCGGGCAGACCCGCAGCGCGACGCCCCGGCCGATCGAAGCCCAGGCCCCGCGCTCGGCGAGCAGTGATGGGGGCGCGCAGGGCTCGGCAGTGCGCCTCGAACAGCGAAGGTCCTGCCTCGCGCCAGCGTTCGAACCACACCCGCCCCAGCTTCACGTGGCCGATCTCGTCGGCGTGAACCTGGTCGAGGATCTCGGCGGTCTGCACATCCCCGGCCTCGCGCAGCGTTCGTGCATAGGTGCGGGCGAAGTCGAGGTTGGCTTGCTCGAAGGTCAGGGCCAGGTGCGCGACGAAGTCCAGTGGACTGGGCATCGGCGCCATCACTCGCCAAAAGAAACCGCCGAGCGGATGCGCACCAAACTCGGTCCCCAGCTCGGCCATGCGGTCGAGGTACAGCGACAGGTGCTGCTGTTCCTCGCGCAGCGCCGCGACCAGACCACGGCGGAAGGCCGGCGGCGCATCGCCAAACCGCAGCAGCGCCAGCGCCATCAGCTCGAGAGCTTGGAGCTCGTGGTTGGCGAAGGCGTGCAGCAACTGTCCGCGCGCGCGTGGATCGGCGAGCGCATGGTGGCTCGGCAAGGACTCCCCTCCACCACGGCCGAGCGCCAAGTGCTGGGGCCGGCCGGGGCGGGACGGCGGCTCGATGCACGGGTCCCCGAGCGCCTGGTCCGAGCAGGGAGGCGCCCACAGCTTGTCCCCCAACGTGGTGCCGAACAGCACCTGCTGCGCCCAGTCGTGCACGGTGATCGGGGCGGCCACGGCGATCTCGCTACCACGAGGTCGTGCCCGCCCGCGGGCGAGGCACGGCGATCGTCACCACGACGCTCGTGTCGCCAGCGGCCGAAGCATGGTCAGCGCCATCGCGTTCTATCGCCCGTAACATTGCTCATATTGCTATCTTTACTCGCGGCCTTTGGATAGACTCCCCGACATGGCGTGGCAATCGCGGTGGATGGGCGGTGGGGTCTCTGCGCTGGCGCTGGCGCTCGTGGCGGGGTGCGGGCCTTCGGTCACGGTGCCCACGGGCGGGGCAGACCCCAGCACCACCGAGGCTCCGCCGATGACGACATCCACCTCGATGCCGCCACCGGACACCGCGACCGGAGCTCCTGCGACCAGCACGGGCATGGGCACGAGCACGTCGGGTCCCGAGCCGGAGACGGGGGACAGCACCGCGTCTACCGACGACTCGTCGAACTTCATCGAGCCCCGCGATTTCATCTCCCCGCTCGAGTGCGACTTTTGGCGGCAGGACTGCGACCCGGGCGAAAAGTGCATGCCGTACGACACGACCGGAATGGACTCGTGGAACGGACGCATGTGCGTGTCCGTGGTGCCCAACCCCGACACCGTCGGCGAGCCGTGCACGGTGCAGGACCATCCCTTCAGCGGCATCGACTCCTGCGATGCGGGCTCGATCTGTTTTGGCGCCGACGAGACCACGCTGCAGGGGTTTTGCTACGCGTTTTGTACCGGCTCGATCGAAGGACCGCTGTGCGAAGACCCCAACGCACAGTGTCTGGCGACGTCCGATCCCATCGCTGCGCTGTGCTTCGTGGGGTGCGATCCCCTGGCTCAGGACTGCCTCCCCGGCGAGGCCTGCTACCCGCGCGGCTTCACGTTTTCCTGCATCCCCGATGCATCGGGTGACGGCGGTGGGCCGGGGCAGCCGTGCCAGGCGCTCAACGGGTGCGATCCCGGCAGCTTCTGTGTAGAGGATTCCCAGGTGCCCAACTGCCCGGAGTCGGCCTGCTGTACCTCGTTTTGCATCGTCGACGATCCCATGTCGCCCTGCCTGCCCGGCCAGGTCTGCGCGCCCTTCTACCCCCCGGGGCAAGCTCCGCCCGGATTCGAAGACGTCGCGTCGTGCACCATCTCGTGAGTCCTCGCCCGCGTTCGTGCCCAGGTGGCGGCAGCCTCCGAGGCGAGCTCTGCCGCCCTTCGCGAGCCCCCCTGACCTGAGTTACCGTTGCCGCCGCGCTCCCTGTCGTGTCCGCCTCGTCGTCCAAACTCTGGTGGCAACGCCCTCGCTTCTGGGCCCTGTTGCTGGCGCTGATCGTCTTGGCGATCAACTTGGCGTCCATGGGCACCACGGGCGCCTGGGATCCGTGGGAGACCCACTACGGCGAGGTCGCGCGCCAGATCGTCGTGCGCCACGATCCGATCGACCTGTGGTGGCACGCGGGCAACGGAGGCCCCGACGCGACCACGGAGACCACGTTCTGGTCGAAGCCGGTGCTGCCGTTTTGGCTGATGGCGCTGTCGATGAAGGTGTTTGGCGTGGGGGCGGGGCCAGACCCCGCCGAGCTGGTCCAGCCGTTTTGGCCCGAGTTCGCGCTGCGACTGCCGAGCATGATCGCCGGGCTGGGCAGCGCCGCGCTGCTGGGCTTCGTGGCGTGGCGTCAGGTCTCGCCGCGGGCGGGCATCGTGACGGCCGTGGTCCTGGTCACCATGCCGCAGTGGGCCATCGCATCACGCCAGGCGCTCACCGACATGATCTTCATGGGTCCGGTGGTCTTGGCCGTGGCGGCGTGGATGCTGGCGTGGGGCGAGCCCGACCGCCCGCTGCGACGACGCGGGACGGGCGTGCGGAGCGTCCCTTGGGATCGCGCCTACCTGATGTTCGTGGTGGTCCTGGTGATCGCGGCGATCGTGCCGCTGGCCGTGATCCACCAGCACTCGTTCGACCCCGGAGCCTGGGCCCGGGTCGGCCGCTCGCCCAAGTTTGCGCAGGGCCTGCGCGACATCCAGAGCCACATGTTCATCTACTGGGGCTTGGTCGTGCTGGTGCTCGGCCGCAGCCTGCGGTGGAAGCGTCGCAGCGAGGCGTGGATGGGGGTCATGTACCTCGCCGCCGGACTGTCACTGATCGGCAAGGGTCTCATCGGACCGGGGCTCATCGGGGCGGTGGTGCTGGTGCATCTGGTGGTGAGCGGGCGCTGGGATCTACTGCGGCGCTGCGGCTTGCCGACCGGGATCGCCTTGTTCGCGCTGGCTGGCTTCCCGTGGCACCACGCGATGGTCTTGTTCCGCGGTGAGCGATGGATCAACGAGCTCATCATTCAGAACAACCTCGCCCGGTTCGGCACCGGCGAGCAGAAGCAGGCAGTGGGCTCGTTCGGGTTCTATCTCGAGACCCTCGGCCTGGCTGCGCTGCCGTGGTCGGCCGTGGTGCCGCTGGCGTTGGGGACGGCCTTCGGGATGTTTGGTCGTCGTTCATCGGCCACGTCGGATCCGTCGTCCGATTCCGAGGGCGATTCGAGTGCTGCTCGTGGCGATGCCGTGTCGAACGCATCGCCAGCCGTGGCGGGCGACCCTGCGTCGGCCGACGCTGCGTCAGGCGACGGGGCGGCGGTGGTGGCCAATGCGGTGCCGGACCGCGCCGCAGCGGAGGGGCCGTCCGATGCGGCGGCGCGCGACGGTGCCGCCACGGGCAGTGATGCGCCGTTCGAGGACTACGCCATCGCCCGCACCCCCGAGCAACGCCGCCGTGCGCTGCACCAGTTCGCGCTGCTGTGGTTTGCCGTCTCGCTGTTCGCGATCGGCTACAGCGTCACCAAGTACTATCACTACCTGCTGCCTTGCCTGCCGCCGCTGGCCTTGCTCATCGGCCTTTGGATCGAGGATCGGCTGTCACGCAAGTCTAGCTCTCGCACCACCTTGGTCGTGGGAGCGTTGGTGGGGGTTGCGATCCTCGTCGCGGTGATTCGCGATGCCTCGCACACCACCGCGTGGCTGGCCCACCTGACGACCTATCTGTACACGGGCATGTGGCGGACGGGGGGTCCGGGGGTACATGCGCTGCCGTGGTTGGTGCTCCCGTTCGCGGTCGGCCTGATCCTCTGGGTGGCGTGGCGACGGCGGGCCGCCTTGGCTGCCTTCGTGCTCTCGGGGCTGCTGACGACCGGGTGGGTCATCGTCGACTACCTTCCGGCCGCCTCGGAGAACTGGTCGCAGCGGACCGGGATCCGCATGTACTACGATCAGCGTGCTCCCGACGATCGTCTGGTGAGCTGGTGGTTCTACTACCGGGGCGAGACGTGGTTCTCCAAGGGCGATGTGTGGGTGATGAAGGACCACAATCGCAAGGAGCTGGCAGAGCTGTTCACCGAGTACGAGGGGCGCGGCGCATCGCTGTGGTTCATCACCGTCGAACCCCATGCGCGTCGGCTCCAAGGACAGATTCCGCAGAAGTACCGCGGCTCGGTGGAAGTGATGCACGAGAGCTTCCACTACGTGCTGCTGCGGGTTCACGTGCCCTGATCGGGGCGGGCGACCACGGGTCGAGGCGAGCGTGGCGATGGCTAGGTTCGCTGCCATGTGTATCGAGGCAAGCGCGGCGACGGCCGGGTCCGCCGACATGTGTATCGAGGCGAGCGCGGCGATGGCCGGGTCCGCCGCCATGTGTATCGAGGCAAGCGCGGCGACGGCCGGCACAACCACCGACAGCGGCTCGAGCCCTGCTACGAGCCCAGCGCGGCGACGGTTGGTGCGGCCGCCAACGCGGGCTGCTGGCGGACGTAGCCCCAGCTGCGCTTGAACGCGGCGCGCTGAGTCGACTCGAGGAACTTGGCGACGGTGCGTCGCGTGAGGCCCTTGCGCTGGCTGTCGACCGCCAGTGCGAAGCAGGCCTCGGGCATCGACAGGCCCGCCCGCAGCGAGCTGAGGTCGAGCCCGCAGCCACCGCCACAGCAAGCGCTCTCATAGATGTAGGCGCCGTTGGCCACCCACACGCCCAGGCCCAGTGCCACGGCGGCCAGCTCGGCATCACCCTCGAAGTCGTCGGCCTCCACCTGATGGCCACCCGCGCGGTGGATCGAGATGCGACCGAGCTCGCGCGCCACACTGGCCAGCGTCAGCTCGGGGACACGGAACAACGCGGGCACGACGACCACCACCAACTCGTCGCGCTTGGCGAACGTGTGCAGCAGCTGGCCGTTGGGATCGCCCAGCGGTGCGAACCCATGCTTGGAGGGAGGGTCGTCGGGATCCATCTCGACGAGGCTGAACTCCACCTCGGCTTGCCCTACCTGCGACTGCACCCCGCACATGAGCTCGAACAGATCGTCGAGGTCGTGGGGCTTTTCGATGGCGGCCTTGGTGATCACGCGCGGCTCGACGGCAGCGCTACCCAGGCGCGCCGCGTGATCGCGCAGTCCATCGGCGACCCATGCGCGCGTGTCGTCCGATGGAAGGAACTCGACACCGGGGGTGGCAGAAAAACCCAACATTGTGTGCGCAGCATAGCCACCGGCCACGGGCCCCGCCACGGCCGCATCGTCATGGATCTGGCCGACATCGACGCCGCGAACGAAACCGCCAAGGTTTGCACGTAACGTCTGTTGGGTCACACTTCATAGAGACCTTCACACGTCTTCCATTTCTAGGATTTCATCATTTCCCACTACAGCACAGCGTTTGGCGACCAAGTACGCGTCTCCCTCTTGGGGCGAGACCCTGGCGCAATCGCTCAGCTCCGCTGTCACCGCGCATGAACCGCCGCCCGTCATCCACGCTCGATCGTTGGTGCTACGGCGCTGGTCGTCGCCTGTGGATGGGGCTCGTGGTCACCTTGTTGGGTGGGCTCGTGTTGCCTGCAGCCGCGCACGCGCGGGGTCGTCGGACCGTGCCCGATCTTCGCAATCCGCGAACGATCGACAGTCCGACACAGGCGCCACTGACCACCATCGGTCTGACGGTGCACATCGCCTCCCACGATGGAGTGCCGATCGCCACCCGTCGGCAGATCGCTCAGTGGGTGACGCGCGCCAACCAGGCGCTGGCGCCCCATGGTCTCGCGGTGCAGCTGCGCCAGCGGATCACGATGCCGGGCAACAGCGAGGTCACCGGTCGTCGCGACCGTCGGCGGCTCGCCTCGATGGCCAAGCACGACGGCACGGTCCATGTGTTCGTCGCCACCAATCTCGACCCTCCCGCGGTCCGAGTCCGACGTCGCATTCGCGGCCTGCACTGGCGCTACCGCGGTCTGAGCCGTGATCTTCGCCAGCGCGAGTTCGTGGTGGTGACCCTCGGGGCACCCAAGACCACCTTCGCCCACGAGATCGGCCATCTACTGGGCCTGCGACACAGCACCTCCGACGACAACATCATGTGCAGCTGTCGGCGGGGCTCCGATACTGGGTTCACCAACGACCAGGGGATGGCGATGCGCCAGGGCGCACGGCGGTTCAACTCTCGGCAGAGCCAGGCTCAACGACGGGCGCGAATGCAGCGGGATCGCAGCCTGGCCCGAGCCCGTCGTCGACGCTGACGACCACGACGCGTTCGCGGTCGTCTTCGGATCGGGCTGCTCGCCGAAGCGAAGCCGTCAGGCGGGGTCGTCGTGCAGGTTGATCGACCCGATGAAATCACGCTTGCCCACGCTGACGCCGGCCATGCGAAGCAGGTCGTAGGCGGTGGTCACGTGGAAGTAGAAGTTGGGCAGCGCCATCTCGCGCACGTAGTCGTCGCCGCGGGCCCACTTGCCGGGCAGGAAGCTCATCCGCACTTCGCGAGCATCGGCGCCCTCGAACTGATCCTCGCTGAAGCCACCCAGGAAGTCGACCACCGCGTTGATGCGCTGCCGAAGCTCGGCCATCGTGGTCTCGGTGTCAGGATGGTTGGGCGCGTCGGTCCCGGACAATCGGGAGGCCATGAACTTGGCTCCGTCACACGCGGACTGCACCTGAAACGACAGCGGTCGCATGTCGGGGGTGAGGCGAAAACCGACGAAATCATCGGCCGAAGAGCCCTTGGCCTCGGCATACTCCTCGGCCTTACCCAGCCAGGCGTCGAGGTTGCGGAGCATCTTGGTGACTTGGAGGACGTTGGAATAGGCCGACATCGGCCACACTTTGGCGCGCAGTTCCTACGTTCGCAACCGGCTCGAGACCGTGTATTCGCCGCTCCCGACGCCGCCGGCTCGACTCCGCGCAAGCCGCTGGAGTTACTGTAACAGCGACAAAAGCTCTTCGCGGGTGATGGCACTGGCCTGGGCCGCATCTCCCACCGCCGCGTCGGCCAGCGCACGCTTGTGTTGTTGCAGGTCGAGGATGCGTTCTTCCACGGTCTCGCGTGCGACCAAGCGGTGCACGAACACCGGTTTTTCCTGCCCGATGCGGTGCGCCCGGTCGGCGGCCTGATCTTCGACCGCCGGGTTCCACCACGGATCGAGCAAGAACACATGATCGGCGGCGGTGAGGTTGAGGCCGGTTCCTCCCGCGCGCAGCGAGATCAACATGACCGGAGGACCGTCGTCGTCTTGAAACTGGTCGACCACGGCACCACGGTCGCGGGTGCTGCCGTCCAGGCGCACGAACGACAGCCCCGCCGCGTCGAGCATGGGCTCGCAGCGATCGAGCAGGCTGGTCCACTGCGAGAACACCAGAGCCTTGGAGCCTCCGGCCACGCACGAGTCCAGGGCATCGCGCAGCAGGGCCAGCTTGGATGAGGGGCCATCGAGCTGTTGTCCGCCGGGCAGCAATCCGGGGTGGCATGCCGCTTGGCGCAATCGCAGCAGCGCCTCGAGCATGGCCATCACGTTGCCGCCCGCACCCAGACGGTTGACGACGTCTTTTTGGGTGGTGGCCCGCACCGCGTCGTACGTCGAGCGTTCATCGGCCGACAGCTCGCAGTGAAGCACCACATCGGTGCGCGGCGGCAGCTCCTTGGCGACCTCGGACTTGCGACGTCGAAGGATGAACGGCCGGATGCGATCACGCAGCGCCCCCGCGCGCGAGGCCTGACCCGCCGCGATCGGCTTGACGTAGCGATCTTGGAACTCACTGCGGCCCCCCAGCAGCCCCGGGTTGGCAAAGTGCATCTGGCTCCACAGATCTTCGAGGCGATTTTCCACCGGGGTGCCCGTCATCGCGATGCGGAAGTCGGCGTCGACGCGGAAGGCGGCGCGGGCCACCTGGCTGTCGGGGTTCTTGATCGCCTGCGCCTCGTCGAGCACGACCGTCGTCCACCGCACCGCCGACAACGCCTCGATGTCCAGCCGCAGCAGCGCATAGGTGGTGAGGGTCAGATCGGCGTCGGGGTCGAGGGCTCGGCCCGGCCCGTGGTAGGTGCTGACCCGAAGGTTGGGACGAAAGCGGCGGGCCTCGGCCGCCCAGTTGGGCAGCACGCTGGTCGGCGCCACCACCAGGGTCCGTCCCTGCACCGCGCACAGCGCCTGGAGGGTCTTGCCCAGGCCCATGTCGTCGGCCAGCAGGCCCCCCAGCGCCGCGCGTCGCAAGAACTCCAGCCAGCGCACGCCGTCGTGTTGGTAGTCGCGAAGGGTGGCTTCGAGATCTTCGGGGAGCGTGGGCTCGGGCATCCCCGAGAACCCCTCCACCAGCCCGCGCAGGCGTTCGAACGCGGGAGGGGCGGGTTGTTCGAGTGCCTCGCACAGCGCGGCGACGTCGGGGAGCACCCACGAGGGCAGCGTGTCGTCGTCACGCTGCTGTCGCGCACGCAGCAGGGCCAGTACCCGCGGCGCATGCTGGGCCAACCAGTCGCCGGGCAGCCGCCCGAACCCTCCGTCCATCAGCGGCACCAGTGATGCGCCTTCGTCCCATGCTCGCATCACCGTCGCGGCGTCGACCCGCACGGCCTTGGTCTCGCTGCTGTCGGAGCCGCCCGAATCTTCGGGCGAAAACCACAGCGAAGAGGTGCCGTCTTCGGTCTCGATGTGGGGCGTCAGAGGTCCCGCTTCGAAGAACTGATGGTGCGCGTCGCCCTGCCACGAGGTGGTCGACAGCTGCGCAGCCCGGGCTCGCCAGGCGACGGCCTCGGAGGGACCCATCCGGCGGCGTACGCCGGGATCCAGCTCCAGCCGACGCAGCTCGCTGCGGACGGCCAGCTCCATCTTGTGGTTGCGCACGGGCACGGTGTTGCCGTCCCGCAGCGGCGTGAGCCGATCGCCGTCGACCCGCGCCACGGCCGGGTCGCCATAGACGATGGTGCCCAGTACTTCGAGCATGTCGCCTTCGCGCGTGGTGGCCAGACACAGCCGTGGGGCCAGCGTGCGGGCCTCGGGAAGACGGTCGGTCTCCACGATCACGGGCATGCGCCTGCGCCAGCGGAGCAGATGATCGCCAGCCAGGGTTCCGTACTCGGGCTCGCCGAACGTCCAGCCCCGTCGCAGCCGGCGAAACTCGGGCTCGGGCAGCCCGTGCTCACCCAGGGCGGCCAGCTTGCCCGCCCGCAGCAGCGCACCGTTTTCGAATACCCGATCGATCCCTGGATCCTGCTCGAGCTTCGCCTGAAGGTCGTCGGCGACCTCCCACACCCGCACGCACAGCCCGGCGTGGGGCGAGCCCACCTCGACCGGCTCGCCTTCGAGGGTCAGTCGCTCGACCTTGGACAGCGCGTGTAGGACATCGGCCATCTGATCGCGGGTGATCACGCCGCCGCTGCCCGAGCCAAAACGCTTTTCGAACGCGAGGTCGGCCTCGGTGGTGACCAGGGCTCGCCCCAGCCCCTGTGCGGCCTGCTTGAGGGTGGCGCGGATCGGTCGGTCGTCCTCGCCCTCGATCGTGAGCACCCGCCGCATCGCCAGCGCATTGCGGTGGGGCAGCAGCTTGTAGGCGACCGCGGCCGGGGACTTTCCGCCTCGGGCCTTGGGCAGGGCCTGCTCGTCCTCGCCACCCTCGCGAACCCGCTTGAGCGCAATGACGGCGGCGGCCACGTGCATGCACGCGGCAGCGCGGACGTTGCACTCGCAGTCCCACTCCAGCTCGTCGGGAAACAGCGACACCAGCGGCGACATCACGCCGCCGTTCATCGTGACCCGCAGCTCGACCTCGTCACCGTTGTCGGCGACGCCCACCACCGCGCCCGCTCGCGCGAGCTCTACGCCACGCGACCATGCCTGCGCATTGCAGGCACGGCGGATCTCACGGAGTAACTCGTCCACCGGGAACGGACCGAAACTCGCCCGAGGGGGCTAGTACTTGGGCACCGAGGCGTCGACCTCGTTCGACCACGCGTCGATGCCACCCACCATGTTGTGGACGTTGCGGAAGCCCTGCTGGGTGAAGTGCTGCGCGGCCTGGTAGCTGCGCATGCCGTGGTGGCAGTGGAAGACGATCTTGGTGTCCTTGGGCAGCTGCATCAGGGCGTCGATGTTGTCGCTGCCCAGCAGTACCGTGCCCTCGATCCGCGCGGTGTTTCGCTCTTCGGGGCTGCGCACGTCGAGGAAGTGCATGGCCTCACCCGCATCGATCCACGCCTTGATCTCGGCGGGCGAGGTCTGGGTGACCTGGGCCGGTGCATTGGGGTTGTCCATCTTGAAGCCTTCTTGCGGCTCCTTGATGTAGTCGATGACCAGGCCGGAGGCTCGCCGCGCGCTCGAGGGATCGAACACCAGCTTGATGCCGTTGGCGATCACCGCGATGTCGTGCTGCTGGCTGGGCCCGAGCGACAAGTCGTGGCGGTAGGCGGAGTCGATGGTCACCCGCAGCTCGTCACCGCGATCGCCCTCGGCCGATGCCTGCCGGAACACTTCGGCGGCAGAGTCGGTGAGCGTGACGGTGGGGGGATCGACCTTGGCGACCGCATCGCCCAGCGCGGTGATCAGCTCACCGTCGGTGTCCATCTGCTTGATGATGTCGCAGCCACCGAGGAACTCGCCGTGCACGTACAGCTGGGGAATGGTGGGCCAGTCCGAGAACTTCTTGATCCCGGTGCGGATCTCCGGATTGGAGAGCACGTCGACGGTGGTGTAGTCCGGAACGTAGCGATCGAGGATCTCGACGACTGCGGCCGAGAACCCACATTGGGGGGCGCCGCGATTGCCCTTCATGAACAACAAGACGTCGTTGGACTCGACCAGGCGCGCGAGCTCGTTTTGGGTGTTGTCATCGAGACCGGGGGCAGCGTCGTTCATGGGACATTCTCCTGGGAGAGAACGCAGATGGTACTGCGCAGGGGCGTGGCCGCAAGCGGGCTTCGGCCGGCTGGGCGTTACGGCCCCCGATGATCGTTGACTCACACGTGTGCCATGCCGAGCCGTTCGGCGCCGCTACCCCCGTTTCGTTCACCAACGAATTGCCGTCGATCGCGGCGCAGTGGGACTTTGTCGGCGAGCTGCTAGGTTGGACAACGGAAGACCGATGCACATCGCCCTGCTCGTACTGCTCATCGTGCTCGCCTTCGCGGGCGGGCTCTACATCGGGCACATGGCTGGCCAGTCCCGCTCCCTGGCCGCCGAGCCCACCCGCAAGGGCATCGGCACCCGCGCCCGCGAGGCCGCAACCAAAGGTGCCATCGGCCTGTGGAAGTGGAATCGCGCCCGGAAGAAGAAGACGCGAAGCGACGAATCCTAGCCGCCGTGTGCGACGGAGCGGCGTTCCCGCCGCGACCGAGGCCTGGGCTGTTAGAGTTTTGTCCATGCATTATTCCAGCGTCCTCGGACGGTTGGCGCTCGGGGGATTGGTCGGAGTGGTCGGATGTGTCGACCCCCCGCCCGCGGTCGAAACGGAGGGATCCTCCGACAGCAGTGGCCCGCCCCCCGGGGAGACGACGGTGGTCGACATGTCGACCTCGAGTTCGGGCGATCCCGACACGACGGCGGTCGATACCACCGGTCCGGACAACGAGGTGCCACTGGCCGAGCCCGACGAGTATTGCACTCAGCAGGGTGCGGGCCTCTTTACCGCGCCGTTCAGCATCCTCGACAACGACACGGATCTCGATGGAACGATCACCCTGATGTCCACGGGGCGGCTGCCGACCGCATTCGGTGGCGTGGTCGACATGGAGGACGACGGGACGTTCACCTACCAGGCGCCCCCGCGATCCAGCGGCGACGACTTCTTCAACTACTTGATCAGCGACGATGCGGGGACTCCCGCGGGCGCGACCGTCACGCTGCACGTGGCACCCCTGCGGGTGGGGCTGGACGATGTCGCCGCGGGCACCGGAGGCTTCGCGATGACCGGCGATGCCGCCAACGAGAGCCGGGCGGGTTTCGCCGTTGCGGGCGGTGGTGATGTCAACGGTGACGGCCTGGACGATGTGATCGTGGGCGCGCACCGTGGGTTCGCGAACGCGGGCCAGACCTTCGTGGTGTTCGGCAAGCCCGACGGCATGCCGGTCGAGCTGGCCGCAATCGACGACGAGAACAGCCCCGACGGCTTCGCGATCCGCGGGAGTGCATCCGAGCACTTCTCCGGGTTCAGCGTGGCGGGGGCGGGAGACGTGGACGCCGACGGCCTCGCCGATGTGGTCTTGGGCGCACCGGGGGTCGATACCGACATGCGTCTGGGTCGCGTGTATCTGGTTCGGGGGCGGACGGAGACCTCACTGGTCAACCTCTCCGACATCGACATGTTGGGTGACACGACGGTGGGCGTTGCCTTCGACGGCGTGGACCTGTTCGGAGCGATGGGTGCTTCCGTCGACGGTGGGCGAGACATCGATGGCGACGGTCGCCCGGATCTGCTCATCAGCTCGCCGGCGTACGAGAGCGACGCGGCGGCCTCCTTGGTCTATCTGCTGCTGGACTTCCCCCTCGACCAGCCGCTGATCCAGCCAGACCTCCTGATGGCCAGTCAGGTCTCGATCTTCACCGGGCTCACCGATCAGGGCTCGGGTCGGCCCGCGCGGTTGTTGGGGGACATCGATGACGATGGGCTGCCCGACTTTGCCTTCGGCAGCCACGACCTCGGTCTATTCGGGGTTGGTCGGGCCTATGTGCGGCTGTCCTCGCAAGGCCTCGGCAACTTCGATGCCGGGCAGATGGAGCTGGGCATCGGTGGGTTCGTGCTCGATGGCGTCGACCCCAGCGACGATCTGGGGGCCGGGATTGGCGATGCGGGCGACTTCAACGGCGACGGGATCGCCGACCTGCTCATCGGAGCTCCCGGTCGATCGTTCGGAGCCGCCAGCGGTGGCCTCATCTACGTGATCTTCGGCGGCGACTTGAGCGTGCCGCCCACCCTCACCGATCTGCAGGCGGGCGTGGGTGGGCTGATCATCGTGGGCGACGACGGCGAGCTGACCCAGGCGGGCTTCACCGTCCAGGGCATCGGCGATTTCAACGGCGACGGTCGCGACGACATCGCCATCGGAGCGCCCTCGGTCATGGCCCTCGACAACCAGGTCTGTCAGATCTCGCGCATCTACGTGGTGTTTGGCAGCGACGAGCCCGGCCCGATCATGTTGTCGGACGTGGCGTCGGGCCAGGGCGGGCTCCCCATCGACGCCGAGATGGAATCGGATTGCGCGGGCTGGTCGATGGACGCCGCCGGCGACGTGGATGGTGATGGCCTGCGAGACGTGGTGATCGGTGCACCCCGCTGGTTCGACGCGGGGATTGCAGGCCGAGCGTATGTGGTTCACGGCTTCACGGCCGAGCATCCAAGGGCGTGCCCGTCGTGATCTGTCGGGGGCGCGGCACGGTGTCTGCGCTCGACCAGCCGGTGTGGCGCTCCCGTGCCCGGGGGCTGGTCACCGTCGGGCTGACGCTCCTGGCCGCCCTCGCGGATGGTTGCGTCGACCCTGCGCCCTATGTGCCCGAGGAAGACGGGACCACGGCAGGCAGTGACGGCAACACGGCCGGCGTCGTCGCACCACGTCCGCAGGACGACGCGCTGTGCCACGATCCCGCGGCCGGGTCGATGCTGGAGGTGTCTGCGCCCGGGGTGCTGGCCAACGACGAGTCGGATGGATCGCTGGCCGCCGAAGCGGTCGAGGGGCAGCCGACTGCGCTGGGGGGCATGGTGACGATCTCCGCGGACGGCGGGGTGGTCTATATGCCTCCGGCCGACCGCTGGGGTACCGACTCGTTCACGTACACGGCGCTCGATGGGGACGCTCGCGCCGAAGCGACGGTCCAGATCGATCTCCGCCCCGGCCCCGCCGCGCTCGGTGGCGTGGCCGCAGGCTTCGGGGGCCTGGTGATCGAAGGGCAGCGCGCGGGCGATCGTGCGGGCACCCGCGTCGTGGGCCTGGGTGACGTCGATGGTGATGGCGTGGTCGATCTGGGAGTCGCGGCCCACCTGAGCAGTCACGCGGATTCGGCTTCGGGCCGCAGCTATGTGGTCTTCGGGCAGTCGACCGCGGGCGCCATCGAGCTGGATGCGGTCGCCAACGGACCGCTGGGGTATGCGCTGGACGGCGAGACCGCGCGGGACGTGGCGGGCTGGTCGATGGCGGCGGGCGGTGATGTCGACGGTGACGGTCGAGCCGATCTGCTGCTGGGTGCGCCGTGGGTCGACACCAGCCCGTGCATGAGCCCCGATGCGATCGAAGGGTGCACCCAGGGCCGCGGCTATGTGGTGTGGGGCCAGGCCGATTCCACCTCGCGTCCGCTCAGTGCGGCCAGCAACGGCTCGGTCGGTCAGGCCTTCGACGGTGCGTCGGGGCAGGCGTGGGCCGGCTCGTCGATCGCGGGCCTTCGCGATCTCGACGGTGATGGTCGCGACGAGGTCTTGATCTCCGCCCCGGAGCAGGACGAGGCGCTCGGGCGTGTGTATCTCATCCGCGGCACCGCCCTGGCCGGCACCCGTCCGCTGTCCTCGGTGGGGACCGAGACCACGGCTGGCTTCGTGATGGAGGGGCCGGATCAGGCGGGGATGGTCGTGGCCGCAGCGGGCGACCTCGACGGCGATGGTCTCGAAGACATTGCGATCGCCGACCTCGAGTTCGGCAACCATGCGGGTGTGGTCTACGTGGTGTTCGGCAAGCTCGACGACGACCCCGTGGATCTCGACACGCTCGAGTCCACGGGGGCCGGCTTCACGATTCTCAGCGCCTCGGTGGGCTCGCGTGCAGGGACGAGCATCACGCGGCTGGGTGATTTCGACGGCGACGGTCGGGACGATCTGGTGGTGAGTGCCCCTGGCAACCAGGACTGGGAGTACGGAGAGGATCTGCCGAAGTCCGCGGCACCGGGACGCGTCTACGTGGTCTACGGGCGAGACGGGACCGCACCCGTGCGCCTGGCCGACGTCGAGCGAGGCGTGGGCGGTGTGTTGATCACGGGCGAAGCGCCGGGGGCGGCCGGGTTCTCGGTGGCCGGACTCGACGATTTCAACGGTGACGGCCGCCCCGACATCGCGATCGGTGCGCCCGCGCTGGGCTCCGCGGGGGCCGATGCCGGGCGGGTCTATGTCGTGTTCGGCGGCGGTGGCCAGACCCACATCGATCTGTCGGAGGTTGCCCAGGGACGCGGTGGGCTGGCGCTCGATGGCGTGGAGCCCTACGAGCAGCTGGGGCACTCGGTGAGCAATGCGGGCGATGTGGATGGTGATGGCCTCACCGATCTGTTCATCGGCGGCCCCGGCTACGGTGGTGGTGCGCCCAATCAGCTGCTGGGTGTGGGTCGTGCCTACGTGATGTTCGGCGTGTCGATGCCCGTCGAAGGCGCCATGTGCGATTCGGCGGCGGGCTGACGGTGCGCCGGTCCCCTGTCATACTGGATGCAGATGACCGGCCGCAGACAGACCGCGCGGGCTCGGTGCGGTCGCGCGGCCGTGCTGCTGGGCGCGACCGTGGGGTGTGGCGCGGCGTCGACCGATGACAGTGGGGTGTCCGATTCGTCGGGCTCGGTCGTCGACACCGGGCCGCTGACCGCCGCGACCGACGACGGCGATGACACCAGTCCCCCGGGCGCCACCGGTGAGCCTGTCGATGACACCTGGCTGTGCCCCGACGATCCGCAGCGCACGGCGAGCTTCGAGCTGGGCTGGGACTACAAGGATGGGTGGATCGATCTCGAGCCGGGAGGACCGATGGTCATCACCATCGGAGGTCAGGGCGCGTGGATGATCCCGCTGGGCGTTCGTGGCGACGGTTTTTGCGTGCCGGCCAATCCTTCGGACTACGAGCGGGTGCCTCGGCTGGAGGTTCGCATCGAGGCCCAGGGCCAGGCGGAGCCCATCGCCACCGTGGTGGGGTTCCCCGTCTCGTTCGAACCGCTCGAGCCCAGCGGTATGGGCTACACCTTCATCCCGATGATGCTGCTCGATGACCTCGACGTCGAAGGACTCGAAGGCGTCGACGTGTCGATGACGGCGCAGCTGCAGGTTCGGGATGGTCCGCCACTGAACTACGCGTTCGCGGGTGTGTTGACGGTCTCCGAGTAGTCGCGGCTACGCGCCCGGCGTCACCCTTGCGGCGGTTTCGCGGTACCCTGCGCATCCTCCATGGTGCTACCCCTCCTAGGCTCGTTCGCCCCATCGGGTGTCCGCGAAGTTCTGGACATCAAGCTGGTCGAGGTCGGCGGGACCACGGTGACGCTGGCCACCGCTCTGTCGGCGTTGCTCATCTTCGTGGCGATGGCGTGGCTGGCCAAGGTGCTGCGCCGCACCGTGCGGCGCCAGTTCGCCAAGCGTGGGCTCACCGACGAGGGCACCGCGGGGACCGTCGGGGGGATCCTCTACTACCTGGTGCTGGTCTCCGGCTTCGGGGTCGCGCTGCAGACGATGGGCATCGACCTGGCCGCTCTGTTCGCGGCCGGAGCCATCTTCGCCATCGGTCTGGGCTTTGCGATGCAAGACATCGCCCAGAACTTCGTGTCGGGGGTGATCCTGCTGACCGAGCGCTCCATCAAGCCGGGCGATGTCATCGCCGTGGAGGGTTCGATCGTCAAGGTCGCGCAGATGGGGATTCGCGCGACCATCGTCAACAGCCGCGATGGCGAGGACATCATCGTGCCCAACTCCGTGCTCGCCCAGTCGAGCGTGAAGAACTACACCCGGGACAACAGTCGGTTTCGGATGCGTACGGTGGTGGGGGTTCGGTACGACTCCGATCTACGCCGCGTGCGGGCCCGACTCGAGGAGGTTGGGCGCGAGCTGCCCGGTCGTCTCGAAGACAGGGCTCCGGAGGTCTTCTTGGTGGAGTTCGGTGACAACGCGGTCATCTACGAGATCTTCGTGTGGATGGGTGATCCGTGGCGTGAACGTGCGGCGCGGTCGGCCCTCAATGAGGCGATCTGGTGGGCCTTTGCCGACGAGGGCGTGGTGATCGCGTTCCCGCAGGTCGATGTGCACCTGGACGAAGGCGTGATGCAGGGCCTGGCTGCGCTCGGCACCCGACCCGCTCGCCCGGCGTGAGCTCGACCGATGCTGCTCGCGACCGACGTCCACTACTTCGACCAGGGGGGGGCTCGGGCTGCGGGGGTGGTGCTCGACGGTTGGTCCGCCGAGGCTTCGCATCACGAGCTGACCGCCCACGTCGACCACGTGCAGCCGTACGTCACCGGGCAGTTCTATCGTCGCGAGCTGCCCTGCCTGCTGCGATTGCTCGGGTGCGTCGAGCTGTCGATCGATTGCGTGGTGGTGGACGGGCACGTGTGGCTCGGGACGAAGGCCGGCCTGGGTGCCCACCTGCACGAGGCGACGGGCCTGCCCGTGGTGGGTGTCGCCAAGAACCCGCACGCAGCCGGAGGAGCCCGCCCGGTGCGACGGGGCGGCAGCACGGTGCCGCTGTACGTGTCGAGCGTGGGCCTGCCCGTGGAGGATGCGTGTCGGTCCGTCACGCAGATGCACGGGCCGCACCGCCTGCCCACCGCGCTCAAGCGTGCCGATCGGATTGCCCGCGACGGTCTGTGAGCCTCGTCGCCGCTACGAACCTTCGTAGTCGTCGGGGATGGGCAGCGTGGTCAGGTATCCGGCCAGGTATCGCCGCAGCATGACCTTGGTCTCCCGCACCATTGCATCCTTCTTGTCCGGCCGCGGCTCGCGGGTGACCACGATGAGCATCATCGCCACGGTGTCGACGAGCATCGTGGCGATCGTCTCGCGGTGCTCGGCCGGGAAGTCGGGGACCCAGCCCGCGAACAACATGCCGGTCGCCGTCGAGAGCTCGCGCAGCAGCGCTTCGTCTTCCTCGGCGTACTCGCCGTACATCTCCAGGTTGCGCATCACGGCCTGCACGAGCACATGCTCGGCGTGATGGCGTCGGAATCCGTCGATGAACCGGTCGAGCAGGGCGTACCAGGGCAATGAGAACGGATCGGGCCCCAGCAAGCCCGTGTAGTTTTGCCGGCTGAGCGCGATGCACTGCAGCGCCACCTCGCGGAACACGGCGCGCTTGTTGGGAAAGAACTGATAGACGGAGCCGATGGAGGTCCCCGCTTCCGCGGCGATACCTTCCATGGTGGTGTCGGAGACGCCGAACCTCGCGAACTGCTGGGCGGCGGCCTCTACGATGGAATCAAATCGGCGTTGACTGCGCTGCTGGGTGGGCCGACGGCGCGTCGCGGTGGTGGGGGCTGCGCTCGACGACGTCTTCTTCTTCGATTTCTTCGCGGTCTTGCGGGGTTGCGAGCCGCCGCCACGACCTTTGCTGGGCTTGTTCGCAGGCACCACTTGTCAAAAGCTGAGGATATCCTCAGTTTATTGTCAAACATGAGGACGACCTCACATTCGCTGCCCACCCCTGCTGCCACGTCTCGGCGCGATCCCTTGCCTCCTGGACCGCGTAGCCGGCTGATGCTCAGCGGCCTGGCGCTGCTGCGTGACCCGCTGGCCGCGCTGACGCAGGGGCACGAGCAGTTCGGGGACGTGGTGTGCTTCTACGTCGGCCCGATCCGCTTCATCTCGGTGTCCGATCCGGCGCACGCCCACCACGTGTTGGTTCGCAACCATCGCAACTACATCAAGAGCCGCAACTACCAGGGGCTGCGCCTGGTGCTCGGCAACGGGTTGGTCACCAGCGAGGGCGAGTACTGGCGTCGCCAACGAAAGCTGGCCCAGCCGGCGTTTCATCATCGGCGTCTGGCGAACCTGGCCGACACCATGGCCACGTGCGTGCAGGAGCAGCTGGCAAGGTGGGACGAGCGCCGCGAGCCCGGCGTCGACATTCACGACGAGATGATGCAGCTGACCCTGCGCATCGTCGGCCGCACTCTGTTCGGCATGGACCTGGGCACCAACCTCGGCGATCTGGGCCCGGTGGTCACCACGTGCCTGGAGAAAGCCAACGACCATGCCGAGTCCCTGGTTCGCCTGCCGCTTTGGCTGCCCACGCCGTCGAACCGTCGCTTCGGCAAGGCCAAGCGCAAGCTCGACGCGATCGTCCACGAGATCATCGAGCAGCGTCGCAACGGCGAGCCGCGTGATGACGTGCTCGGCATGCTGATGGCCGCCACCGACGAGACGGGCACCGAGCGCATGGACGACCAGCAGCTTCGCGACGAAGTGATGACGCTGTTCATGGCCGGCCACGAGACCATCGCCACCTCGATGAGCTGGCTGTGGATGCTGCTGCACCAACACCCCGAGGTGGCCGCCCGGGTGCGGGCGGAGGTGGAGGCGGTGCTCGGCGATCGCACCCCGCAGCTGGAGGACCTGCCGCAGCTGGTCTACACCGGTCAGGTCATCTCCGAGGCGATGCGGCTGTATCCGCCCGCATGGATCATGGAGCGCCAAGCCCTGGCCGACGATCGCCTGGGCTCATGGCGGATCCCCCGAGGCTCGATCGTCGCGGTGTCGCCGTGGGTGCTGCATCGCAACCCGGCGCTGTGGGAAAACCCCCTGCGCTTCGATCCCGATCGCTTCACGCCCGAGCGCAGCCACGATCGACCCAAGCACGCATACCTTCCGTTCGGCGCCGGCCCTCGGGTCTGTATCGGCAACCACTTCGCGCTGATGGAGTCGAAGATCATCGTCGCCAGCCTCGTGCGTCGGTACGCGATAGACATCGCGCGCCCCGATGCGGTGCAGTTGTCACCGCGGGTCACGCTGCGGCCCGCGGAGGGAATGCCGGCCCGGCTGCGCCGTCTCGGTGATCCCGCGCACCGGGCCGTCGCGGCGAGATGACGATGACTGCAGCCGCGCCTCGCCCCACGCAGGCGTAGCGGTGTACCCTCACCGCGTCGATGGCAGGCTTTAGCCCCGAGGACTGTAATCGCCTCGACTTCGAGATTCTCGCCGAAGGTGGAGTCGCGCTGTACTTCCAGCACGAGATCCTCGGTGAGGACATCGCTTGGTTTGCGCTCGAGCGCTACGAGGTGATCCAGTTCGACGAGGAAGCGCTCGACTCCATCGAGGGCATCCACTTCGAGGCGCGTCTCAAGCTCGGCTTCCCCGAGAACTACGAGCCCACCTTCGAAAGCCTGCGCGAGTCCATGTCCGAGATGGACGTGCCCGCCACCGGTGGGGTGGCGCTGGTGCTGCCGGGCATCGAGCGCGTCGTGGTCGACGACCCCGCGGGCATGCGAGGTCTCCTCGAAGTGATCTCGGGGTTGTCTCACGAGTTTTTGATGACGGGGCAGCGATTCCTCGCGCTGCTCCAGAGCAACGACGCCGAGATCGGCCTCGGTCAGTTCGGCGCCCGCGAGGTCGTGTGGAATCCTCGCGAGCGGATGCCTTGGACGCGCGGCCTTTGATGTTCGCCAGCACCGAGCTCGCCGCCCGCATCGAGCGGGCCGAATCTCGTCTGGTGGCCGACTGCGCGGCCTCCAC
>JAHZJA010001486.1 GCA_022601155.1 Deltaproteobacteria bacterium
ATCCAAGCTCGCGCGGCTCGTCAAGGCACTCAACAGAGACGTTGCAAATACCAACTCGATCGCGGGAAGTGTCGAGTACGAGCGGGACAAACAGTACGAGAAGCTGGTGGAGGATGTCGAAAGCGAGATCACAATCGCGCTGCCAGGCAAGGTCACACCGGACGACATACGCTTGCCAAAGCTCGTCAGAGAATTCAAGAAGAAGAACAAGAACGAAAAGTGGGCAAAATTCAGCGTCAATCGGAAGAACTTCGTGAGCGACTGCCGCGAGCTCGGCGAGAAGACCGATGCGGAGTTCAAGCGCCAACGAGAGCTCCAGGGGTTCATGAGTGGGGACAAGTTCCGCACCCTCAACTACAAGACTCGCGCCAAGCTGGTGGAGGACGGCAAGAAAGACGAAGCCAAGAGTGCTGCCACAGTGCGCAACGAGCTAAGGGCCGCTCTCGATGCTCAACGCAAGCCGAGCAAAGCACGCTGGGCTTCGTTCCTCAATCTCGGTTCGGGCGGCTCGTACACCCTGACGCAAGCCGGTGCTTACAAGCGCGTGCCGATTCACTTGACCATGAGCAACGACTCGTGGACGTCGGAGGCCGACGGCGGCGTCGACGTCAGCACCAACTCGGTCGATCAAATATTCGAGAAGTTGCTCGAGGTAGAGGGCTGGAAGCAACTGCACGCCACGCTCGAGGTGCCAGGGGTCGAGATGAAGAATAGACCGCATTTGTACCTGTTCGCCGGCACCAGAGGCAGCGAGAGGAAGTGGGCCAAGCTGCAAGAGACCGAGGAGTGGAAGGAGGGCGCGCAGAAGCAGATGAAAAGTGAACTGTCGAGAGTTGCATCCAGTATCAAGAACAAGATAGCGCAGGCCAAGAACGACGACGGTGCCATCTGACGATCGGTGTCATGAGATGAACGATATGAAATCTCAGTGGCTCTGGTTCGATCTCACAGGATCCGGCGATCGGAGTGCTGGCGGGCCTGCGAACACATGCGAGGGCGGAGGCTGTACGAGGGCGGGCGCCGCAGCCAAGTCTTCAACGAGCCCATGGAGCGCGCAGTGGAGACGCGTTCGCTGCCGAATGTCATGGGCCGCAGCAGGGGTCGCGCCACCCACCAGCACCCCTACCCAGCTGTTCGCCCCGGCGTGGTCCAGCGCCGCTTCTTCCATTCGAACGGCGGAATGCTGATACGGCTGTTCAACGTGCCGTCCCACTCCGTCGCCACCCGTTGAGCCTCCAGCACTTCGCACACCGTGCGCGCCAGCCGTAGGCTCTCGGGCTCGTGCCGGTCGCCGTCGACGAAGGCACCGAACGCCAGCATCAACCCCTCGTCGTGCACGCCCCGCTCGACGTCCTGGCGGTGGAAGAACACAGCCCCCCAGGCGCCATCGACCTCGCCGCGCGCCTCGTGCACATCGCTCCACCCGTCCGACATGGTGTAGCCAGCGTCTTGTAGTGCGACGATCCTACGGGAGGTCAAGCGGCGGAACGCGGTGTCGATGCGGTCGTTGTGCGTCCGTCCGGTCCAGGTCTTTTCTCGCGCACGCTGCTCGTCGATGGCTCGCTGCATATCCGCCAGCCATCGCGTCACCGCCGCGTCGATCTCGGCTTGCGGATGGTCGCGAAGCTCGTCGCGCACCTGCTCCTCGAAGGACTCCAGGATATCGTCTTCGCCCCCGTAGCCGCTGCGCACGTGCACGTCGAGGCTCTCCAGCAGATAGGCACGCAGCTCGTCGTCGATCGCCATGGGCACCGAGTGTAGCCAACTCTAGCGGAGCTCGAGCCGCTCGATGTCGAAGACCAGCGTCCCCTGCGACTACGGATCTTTGACCCTCCGCGTCGGGGCGTCGGTGAGACGGAGCCGCCGTTTGCCGAGCTGTTCCTCGAGGACGCGCTTGTCCTCGCGGAGGTCGGCAAGCTGAGCGTCTTGATGGCGGCGCAGCCAGCCGGCCACGGTGACGATGAAGAAGTGAAGGAGCGGATTGCTCACGAGGCCGCACCAGGCCGACGGAGATGGGCCCCTGGACCGTCCCGCAAACGCCGAGGAAGGGCCGTCCTGCTTGCCGTCGGACGCCGCCAATGCCCGAAGATCACGATGGTTTTCCACGGCGGGTTTTGGGACAGGACGAGGTCGGACGGCAGAGCGGGCCTGCTCCACGGCGTCCCGAAACGCTCGAGCGAGACAGGTGCTGGGCGCTGAACACTCTGAAATACGCCGGTTGAACGTGCACCCCCGGCCGACGGGGGAGCCGTCGACGGTCTCGACCAAACCCCCGCCGCACACGACCACGAGCATGACTACGCAGAGGGCCCGCCGCCGACATCCTGGGGGCCGCTACTGCGGGACGACGGTGAACTTCTCCCACGCCCCGACGAAGGTCTGCTGGTTGACCCGCCAGCCCTCGCCGTCGTTGCCGGCCCGCAAAAACGAGTAGTTGTGGTCCGTCGAGAACGCCCAGCTCCCGTCTTTTTGGGGGATCGGGGTCAGCTGCTCCCACGGGCCCGAGAAGCTCTGCTGGTCCAGTTGCACGTGAGAATCTCCGGCCCGCACCCAGCGGTTGTGGGCCGTGAGAAGCGAGACCTGAGCGCTGTCGCAGACCACGGTGAAGCGTTCCCACGGCCCGACGAAGTTCTGCTGATTGAGGCCCCAGGCCTCGCCCGAGTCTCCCGCCCGAACGTAGCGGTTGTGGGCCGTGCGCAACGCGATGGTCTGCCCATCGTACTGGTCGCAGAAGCTGCCGCCGTAGAGCTCCTGCAGCGCCGTGATGTCGGAGGACGTCCACTCGCCTGGGCTGCTGGGGGGGTAGCAAGAGTTCATGATCGAGCCGTGCATCACCGCGGTGGTCGGGGTGTTGTGGATGTGATTGGCGCCGACTGCGCCGCTGCCCTCGTTGCCTCCGGTGTTGCAGCTGATCGAGCGGTTGTAATAGTCCGTGTGACGGAATCCAATGCAGTGGCCAATCTCGTGCAATATGAGATGGACCAGTGCCCCCATGCCGAAGTTGATCGTGTCGTCCCCCACGTTGATGGTGCCGTAGGGGAGTCCTCCCGACGGGAACCCGGCCGAGCCCCCGGTCCCGTCGATCACGTTGGCCTGGATCATCGCGTCGCAGGCCGGGTTCCACCCACCGGTGCGGATGATGTCGAAGTCGAGCCCCTGTTGGTTGAACCTGGAGATCGCGATGTCGAGGCCGTCGCTCATCGCTCCGTTGAACGCGGCTCCGTTGATGCAGATCAAGCCGACGTTCACGACGTTGTTCGTCCGATACTGGCGAAAGCCCATGCTCGGGTCCGCGCCGACCCCGGCGATCTCACGCGAAGCCTCGAGGGTCACCACCGCGTCGCCGCCGACGATGACCTGGTCGTCTTCGGTGATCTCGATCTCGCTCTCGGGGTAGCCCGCCGCGAGCATGTTCGCGACGACCTCGTCGACCTCATCGACCTCGAGCGACAGCTCCGCGGCCGATTCGTCCGAGTCGCTCACCCCCTCCGCGCAGCCGATGGCGGCCAGTCCGAGGCCAAGCAGCATACCGGTTCGTCGCAGAACATCTGTCGTGTTCATCATCGTTGACGCCCTCCCTCCGCGCCCCGTGGCGCGGCGCACGTGCGAGAGTTGCGACCGGGTGGGAGAGTTATTCAACCACCCGCGAATTTCTTTGTTGTCCCGGAGCACGTCCCGTACCCATCGCCCGTGGTGGTCTCCGCGCCCCGTGCTGGCGACGTGCTTCATCCGCGTCTCAGGCTGCCCTCCGGTAGGCACGATGGAGACCGCCGAGGACCTTGGTCGATATCACGGCGCCGCTCAGAGGTCCGATGTTTGCGGCTTGGGCCGGGATGCCTTGTCCAATGCCCTGATGTGGCCGCAGCTCGTTGTGATACGCGACGTACTCGCGAAGGGATTTCCGGTTGCGACGATGGCCGCACGGATCCTTGTGGTCGTAGCGGCGGGGCAGGGTACGCATGGGGGGCGCCCGACGCTGGACGAGATTGGCGGGAGCGGCAAATCCTCCAACGATCTCATGAGGCGCGCACTTGCAACGCAAGCTGTACGCAATGTAGTGGCCCGCAGCACTGCTTGCAGTCATGCACAGCCGCGGCCGGCCGGGCTACTGGCGCGGGTGTTGAGTCGCCATCCCGCGGACACGTTCCCGAGCCAGGTGATGCAGAGCGATGCGATGCCCTGGTCGTCGCGTCCGTCACATGGTTGGCAGTCTCCCGAAGTCACGTGCGGATGAACCAAGTCGCCAACACATGGCCCTGACGACGAGCCGACGCCTCCGTACGTCGGTGAGGCTGAGCCGGCGGTTGCCGAGCTGCTCCTCGAGGATGCGGTTCTCCTCGCGAAGGTACGAGAGCTGGGCAGCCTGGTGGCGGCTGAGCCAGCCGGCGACGGTGACGATGAACAAGTGGAGGAGCGGGTTGCTCACGAGCGCGCACCATTCGGACGAAGATGGGCCCCTGGGCCGTCCTTAAAATGGGTGAGAATGGGTCGTCATGCTCGCCGTCGGACGCCGCCAACGGCCGAAGAGCACGACGGTCTTCTGCCGCGGGATTCGGGACTGCACGGGTTCGGTCATCGATGAGTCGGTTGTGTCCGCTCCTTGTGTCGGACCGGCGCCTGGTGTCGCATCGTCGGTGTTGGCCTCCTCGATGGCCCCGGCGTCCATGGCCCGGGGCGAGCATCCGAGAAGGCCGAGGCTGGGGAGCAACAACATCGAGTGCCTCATGTCGGGTCTTGGGCCGCGGCGCTCGGTTTTCCCGAACCATTTTTCTGGGGGCAGGGGCGCGCTGTTTCGATGGAGACGCCGGCCTGGGCAAGGGCACGGGCGGCCGCCGTGGCCCGCTGGGTGTTGCCGATGCGGCACGCGGCGTCGAGGACCAGGCGGTCGCGGTCGCGGGCGAGCGGGCCGACCTCGGCCATCGTGTCGAGCAGGGCGAGGGCGCGGCGGGGCTGTTCGGTGCGGAGGTGCCCGCGGGCGCGCTGGAGGGTGCGGACGGCGTGGGCGAGGCCGACGTCGGGGGCAGCGGTCACGGAGGCAAGGTCGGCCGGGGCCGCGGGAACGTCCGTCGGCTTGGGTCGATCGACGGACGAGGGGCGCGCGGAAGGATGAACGGGGGCAGTCGGACGAGGTGCAGAGCGGCCAGAGAGCGCGGCGGCGGGGTGCTGCGCGGGCACAGTGGTCGGACCGGGGGGGCGAGGGGAGGGCGCTGTCGCGTGCGCGGCGTTGGGCTGGGACGGGGGCATGCCGGCGGTCGCGGGTGGCCGGGTGGTGTCGGCCGATCGCGCGGTGTTCGTTGGCGTCGCGGTGGTGAGTGGCGCGGGAGCAGAGGCACGAGA
This sequence comes from Deltaproteobacteria bacterium, assembly GCA_022601155.1. GTDB lineage: Bacteria > Myxococcota_A > Polyangia > Nannocystales > Nannocystaceae > Paraliomyxa. Next base: position 5,338 of record JAHZJA010001486.1, read on the forward strand.
TGAGCGGGGTCCGACAACGACCAACGCGACGGTGCCCGTGACGGCGAGGGTGCCCACCAACGCCCAGGCCTTGGGAGCGGCGATGGCCCAGCCTAGCGGCGCCGATGGGGGCGTGAGCGCGGGCACAGACGCGGCCAGCATCGACCACGTGCGCCGGCGCGATTGGGCGCGGGGGCGGGCGTGCTCGCGGGCGCGACGGCGGAGCTGGTCGGTATCGGTCTTGCTCTCGAAGTGGTGGGTGAAGTGGGTGCGGGCGACCTTGAGGCGCGAGTGCAGGGTGTTGGCGGGGACGCCCATCGTGGCGGCCAGGTCGCTGACACGCATCCCGGCGACGTCGACCATGAGGAACACCTCGCGCTGCTCGGGGCCCAAGCCGTCGAGGAACTGGGTGAGGCGAACCCACGCGCGGCGGCGGGCGAGCAGCTCGTCGGGCAGCGGCTCGGACGGAGGATCGGCGAGCTGGGCGATCCGGTTGCGCTCCCGGGCGGCACTGCGGCGGTGGGAAAAACCCACGTTGCGGGCGAGCCCGGCGATCCACGTGCGCAGCGGTTGGTCCGGGTCGCGCTCCGGGAGGCGGCGATGCACGGCCAGGAACACGTCGTGGACGGCGTCGTCGATGGCGGCGTCACCCACTCCACGCGCGCGCAGGACCCAGCGGACGAGCCCATAGTGCTTGCGGTAGATGGTCTCGAACACCGTCGAATCGGCTCTTGCGGAGTTACCCGGCATCGCGCCCCTCTTTGCACCGCCCAGGTGCAGTTTCCCTTAGAAAAGACGCACGTGGGGTCCGGCGGTGACGCGCAGCGCCACCGGGGGCACACGAAACGCCTCGATCGTCCCCGCAGCGGCGGTCAAGGCCATCGCCGGTCGCCGCAGGTTGACCACGCCCGAGGCCTGGGCGCTGAGCGCGAAACGCGGAGCCAGCCATACCTGCAGGCCACCGCCGAAGGCGGCCGCCGCCCACAGGCCCCGCGCGGTCACAGGGCGGACGGCATCGCCAGTGCCGGTGCCGTGCATCGCGCCGAGATCGGCCCCGGCACAGATTGGAAGCTCGACGCGTGCCGTACCCAGCGCATAGCAGGCACGGAGGCCGGCCCCCGACAGTGCTGCGGCGACGCCAGCCCCGGGAGCGACCACGCGGGTGTTCGCCAGCCAGTGGAAGCC
>JAHZJA010001487.1 GCA_022601155.1 Deltaproteobacteria bacterium
CATCACTGCCGTGGCTTGCCTGGCTGCCATCGGGGCGACCGGGGCGGCATGTGGAACCACGGCCGGAGTGATGTCGACGTTCATCGACAATTGCGGTGGCGCGTGTGCGACCTCGGAACCCGAGCCCCACGACCCCTGCGCGGGCGGCTGCGCCTGCCCCGGCGGCTCGGTCTGAGCTCGGGGTGCCCCACTCCGCGCTGCGCACGAGCGTTGGCGGCGGGGTGGGTCACCGTCAGCCTCCCGAAGCTTCGGCCTCGGGGGCTGATGGCGACGTCGAGCGCCGAGCAACGCAGTGAGGGGGCCGGCCTGGCACAGGGGCCGCCCCGGTCGCTACCGTGCGGAGCCCACCGTCGCCGGACGAAACGAGCCCCAATCCTGGCCGCAGTCAGACCTGTGCTGCACAGTCTGGGCATGGAGGTCTTCAGCACCACGCGGTTCGTGGTTCGCCAGTGGCAAGGCGACGAACAGGACGCTCGGGCCTGCTTCGCCATCTACTCCAACGAGGCCGTTTCTCGGTGGCTGGAGCGTCCGCCGTATCGCGCGCTCGACCAGGCCCGTGCGGCGAACCTGCGGCAGCTCGAGCGCTACACACGTCTGGTGGGCATGGGGTGGTGGCCGATCACGACCCGCGTCGATGGCGAGGTCATCGGACAGGCCGCGTTGATGCCGATGGACGACGAACCCGGCGAGGTGGAGCTGGGCTACCACGTGCGCCACGACTGGTGGGGGCGAGGTGTTGCGACGGAAGTGGCACGAGGCGCCATCGCTCATGCGCGCGCCAACCTGGCGGGGTACCGAGTCGTGGCGGTGACCCGCCCCCACAACACGGGCTCGCGTCGCGTGATGGAGAAGGCCGGACTCCTCTATGAGGGGGCGACCGTGTTCAAAGGGCTGGAGTCGGTGAAGTACGGACTGCCGTAGGGGCGTAGGACGCCGTCAACGTTCGAAGGCTTGGGGTCGGTGAAGTACGAACGGCCGTAGGGCGTAGGACACCGTCAACGTTCAAAGGCCTGGAGTCGGTGAAGTACGGACTGCCGTAGAGGCGTAGGACACCGTCAACCCGTGCCCGCGGAGCCGTCTTCCGAGGGGGGCGGGCACATGTCGGCCTCGCCGTTGTCCTGCCACTGGAGATCTCCGTTGGCGGCGGGCTGACAAACGTAGCGGCGCATGACGGGGCCGCAGTAGAAGCAGGTGGCGTCCATGCTCTGGCAGTCCATGAGCGGATTGAGGGTGGGCTGGAAGTCGGGACAGCTCGGATCGTTGTCGCAGTCTTCGCAGCGCGGGGGCCCGCTGGGCGCGGGCTCCTCCTCCGGGCAGCCGGAAGACAGCAGCAGCAGGACCACGAGCAGGCATCGCATGCGCGCCAGTGTCGAGCATCGCTGTGGAGCGGTCGAGGCGAATGGCCCTCGGGCCGGTCGTGGTGTTCGAGGGTGGTGAAGGGCCTTCGGGGGGCCGAAGATCACGAAGACTGACGAGGCCGACGAAACTCGGATCGGGCTGGAGAGTGGTTGGTGGTCCGATGGTTGGGTCCGTAATGCGCGTTGTCGCGCACGTAGTCGCCGAATTGCGGCGTTTGCACGACTATTTGGGGTTTGAATTCACAGTAATTTCATCGATGAGATGTGAGGTTTGGGGCCATTCATGACACGGGGGGTTCTTTCTCGCGTCATGGGTGCGATCGACATCGAAGGGCTGATGGACGGCGATGAACCGGGTGCGGAGCCCGGTGACGAGACGTCGGACACTGAACCGTCCAGCGGCATCTTGGGCGCTGGTTCGAGTGGGGTGGTGTCGGACGGAGAGTGCCCGGGGTCCGACACGGATCACGAGATCCTCGGGTGGGAAGATGATGAGTTCGGCGCGGACGTTGGCGACCCGGACGCGCAGATCCTGGGGGCCGACGCCGACGACGGTGTCCTCGAAGGGGATAGGGCGGAGGTCGGCTCGGACCGCGGGTTGCTGGATGCCGATTGCGATGACGCAATCCTCGGCGCCGATGCTGACAGCAGCGCCCAATCGGAGGTCGATGAACACGAGCTCCGCAGCCGCTTCGACGACCATGCCGACGCAAAGCCGCTCGATGAGCCCCAGCCATTTCCATACGAGATGGTTGTCGAGGACGACGAGCACGACGACTACGAGACGGCAGTGCCCTCCGTCGTCGAGGACGAGGACACCGATCCAATCGACTTGATCGACTCGGCTACGCCCTATCTCCGCATCCTGGACGACGGTGGCCGACAGCGCTGGTTTCCGCTGGGAGACGTCAGCGTGGTGGTGGGCCGATCGGAGATGGCCGACCTGGTGGTGCGCGGCAGGGGGGTCGCGGTGTTCCACGCCCGAATCGCGCCCGCAGGGGAGGGCTATCGAGTGGTGGATCTGGATGCTCGGTCGGGCACGGCGCTCAATGGGGCTCCGGTCGAGGAGGCGCTGCTCGAGCCAGGCGATCGCCTTCGGCTGGGCGATCTCGAGGTCGAGTTCTGCCGCGGCCTGCCGCGGACGCACCCGGTGACGGCCGGGCGATCGATGCGTGAGCTGGTGCCGACGCGACTACCGATGGAGACGGCCATGGAGTTGCCGTCCACGGTGCGCCAGCTCCAGCGCCGCAGCGCCCAGCCCTTGGTCCGGCCCGAGCCGACGACGCCAGCGGTACGAGAGCCACGAACCCTGGTGCGATCGGAGGTCGCGGAGGATCCGGACCTCGCCGATCGCATCGCGGCTCTGGTCGCACACCTCCGCCGCCACGCACGCTTGGTGGCGGCGTTGACGGTGATGGGGCTGGTGTTCGGCGTGGCGAGCTATCGGATGTTCCCACCTGCCGTGTCGGCCCACTTCGAGCTGGGCCTGGTGCAGGCCGCGAGCGACAACCCGGTGGAGCCGACGACTCGGCGAACACTCACGTTCTTCCGCTCGGCGCGCGACAACTTCTTGGGAACGGAGCTGGTGGGGCGCACGCTGTCGCAGCTGGGCGACCCGCAGGTCGATGCATTGAAAGTGGAGCGCGTACTGCAGTCACTCGACTTCGAGAGGGTGTCGCAGTTCACGTACCGCGGCAGCTACGAGACGGCCAACGACACGGGCGCGACGGAGTTCTTGGAGGCCCACCTGGCGCTGTTCCTCGAGACGGAGGTGGACAAGGCGATTCGGGTTCTCACGGCCGAGGTCGACACGCTGCAAGAGCAGCTGGACCGGACCGAGCGCGAGCTGTCGAGCGTGGAGGCAGCGCTGGTGGCGTTCAAGGTGGACATCGGCGAGGCGAGCCCCGAGCACATGCCGGCCATCCAGCGACAGCTGCTCGAGCTGCAGTCCGATCAGCGTCGCGAGGCACAGCTGGTCTCGCGGGCGCAGGCCGAGGTCGACATCGCCCGCAAGCGGCTGGCGAGCTCAGACCGTGAGATCGAGATTCGGGTTGCGGATGCTCGACCATACTCGGAGGAGATCGCCAGCACCCAACGAGAGCTGATCGCAGCCCGAGCGGCGGGCAAAGGGATGGAGCACCCGCACATCAAGACGCTGGAGAACCGACTGTCGGGGCTCCAGCAGCGCCATGACAAGGTGCTCGACAAAGGGGCAGGTCACGTCAAGCGCCGGGCCAACCCGGGATTTTTGCGGGCGAAGCTGGCGTTGGACGAGGCCAAGAGTCTGCGTCAGGTGGCGGCGGGGGACGTGTCACGAACCGAGCGCGAGGTCGACAGGCTCGAGCACGTGCTGCGAGAGCTGCCGGAGCGGGAAGCCGAGCTGTCGGGCCTGACCCGGCGGCAGCACGGCCTCCAGACCCAGCATGGCGAGCTGTTGGTGCGGCTGGGGCACTCGCAGATCCAGCTGGCGCTCGAGCGCCGCCAGGTGGAGGCGCGATTCGATCTGATCACGCCGCCGACGGTGGACACGGTCTCGGACGAGGGCATCTTGCTGGCCCGCGCGGGGATTGGAACCCTGGCCGGGCTGCTGTTCGCGCTGATGCTCGCGTGGGCCTCGGACCTGCGCATTCGCGTCCGGGAGCGGCTGGCGACACAGGTCTAGTTTCGACTTTGGCGGTTTTCCACGCGCCATAACACCGCCCCCGACCGCTGTGGCAGTGTATTCGCTCCTCGACGCATGACCCGATGCGCCTTCGAAGCGCAGCCTCGCCAGGCAGCTGCCGCTGACGGCGTTGTGGCCCATGGAAAACCGCCAAGTCGAGTCTAGCCGGGATACTCATCGTGCCGTCGGACCCATGCCATG
>JAHZJA010001488.1 GCA_022601155.1 Deltaproteobacteria bacterium
CCCCCACGAGCTTCGCCGACACGACCGCATGGTTCGAGTGGATCGTGAGCAAGGAGTACCGGGGCTGGCAGCATATCGGCCCCTGGGAGCTGCACTGCAGCGACGGCAAGCTCGACGACTACTATCGACCGCGTGAGCACTTCCCCCTCGCCAACTACTCCTACGGCTTCACCAGGGGCCCCCTGGGAGCCTGGTTCGCCGAGGGTGACGTGTACACCGAGGATCCCTACAACGGCCGCGACATCCAGCCGCTGGCGGACGGGCGTTGCGTGGAGGTGTTCGACGCCCGGGCGTCACGGCTGGCGCATGCCGAGCGCGTGGCCGTGCACGCCCTGCTTGGCTACGATCAGCCCTTCGTGTGGCAGGAGGTCTCGGTGATTGCCTGTTGCGACGGCACCGTGGACGTCAAGGCTCTGCACAGCACGTTCCCCGAGTCGCGACTGTTCATCGAAGGCGTAGAGGTCGACCGGAACACGGGTGAGAAGCTCGGACAGTTCATGAAAGAGGCCGGCACCGAGTGGAACGAGGAGGGGCACGGGTGGCACGCCTCGGAGTCCAGCCAGCTGCTGGACTGGCGTCGCGACTAGCGTCGGGTCGCTCCCCCGCGCCTGCTTGCCGCGGCCGGCCATGCTCATCATGGCTGGCCGCGCGCCGTTGGTACCCGGACATGTGACCGACGATTCACGACCCGATCGCCGAGCGCATCGAGTCGAGCATGGGCGAGCCCGGGTCCGTGACCGCCATCACACCCATCCGACGGCAGGCGCCACTGTGCGCGGACCCCCCAGGGAAACTCCAGCCCAATGGCACGGGTCTGTGCCTCGCATGCGTACATCGACGGCACCGCGGGACCCCGTACGCCTCGCCAAGACGCCCCGCGTGGTGCGAGTCCATCGACTGCCGTCGTGCTTGGCCATCGCGGCGTTGACCAGCGCATGCCTTCACCGCGGAGCATCTCCGCCTGCGGCCGAGGCAGCGCCGCCGGTGGCCGCGGTCGCATCGAGCACGAGCGAGACCACCCCGGTCGGGTTGGACGAGCGGCTGGACGCCGTGACCTCCTTCTACGCTCAGCGCGATCTGTTCAGCGGCACCGTGCTGGTGGCGTCAGGAGACGACATCGTCTTCACACGAGCCTACGGCAAGGCCGATGTCAGTCAGGACATCGACAACGACCTCGACACGATCTACCGGATTGGGTCGGTGGCCAAACAGTTCACGGCGGCCATCGCCTTGCGAATGGTCGAGGCCGGAACCCTGGACATCGAGGCCCCCATCACGACCTACCTCCCCGACTATCCTCGTCCGCAGGGAGACCGCATCACCCTCCACATGCTGCTGTCGCACACCTCGGGGATCCCCAGCTACACGGCGCTGCCGATGTACCAGCACAACAAGGCACGCCCCGAGCCACCACAGCAGTTCATCGAGAAGTTCGCGTCGCTCGACCTGGAGTTCGAGCCGGGCAGCCGTTTCCAGTACTCCAACTCCGGGTACTACCTGCTGGGCGTGATCCTCGAGCGCGTAGCGGGCCGCGACCTCGCAACCCTCCTACGCACCGAGTTGCTCGACCCTCTCGAGCTCCACGACACCGGCTACGACGACGCCCCGTTGGCGGGGCAGCGGCGGGCGCGGGGCTATACGTGGAACGGCGAAACCCACGAGCCCGAGACACCCGTAGATCCATCCAAGATCTTTGCGGCAGGGATGATGTACTCCACGGCCAAAGATCTTCTCCGATGGACGCGAGCACTCCATGCGGGCACACCGTTTCGGGAGGCCGACACCCACCTGGCGATGACCGAGCTCCCGGCCGGCAAGGATTCCAACTACCAGTTCGGGCTGGGCATCGTGACGCGGGACATCGCAGGACGCTCACGGGTCGGCGCCGGCCACGGAGGAGGCCTGGAGGGGTTTCAGTCCTCGGTCGTGTACATCCCCGACGAACAGTGGACCGTCGTCGTGCTGTGCAACTCCGGGGACGAAGTCGGCCCCCTTGCCGACAGCCTGATGTCGACGCTGGCGGGTGGACCCCCCGATCCTCCGGTCGTCCCGCTGAGCCGGGAGTTCGGGCGGCTGGTGCGTGAACGAGGACTCGCGGCCGCCCAGGCTTGGCTTCGTGAAATCTCCAGCTCGGGCGCCGTGCGGCTGTCGGTCGATGCGCAGGCGTTGAACGAGCTGGGAGATCTCTATCTGTCGCGAGACGAAGGCGACCATGCGGTGGCTGTGTTCGAGATCGTCGTCGAGGTCTTTCCCCAGTCTGCCGCCGCATTCGGCCGCCTCGGCGAGGCACTGCTCGCGACCAACGACGAGGCCCGCGCGCTGCAGAACTTCGACAAGGCCCTCGAACTGGACCCGTCCAACGAGGACGTGGCCGCTGTCGTCCAACGTCTACGGGCGACCGCGCGATAGTCAATCGATCTCCGGTCGCCAAGACGCACGACCCACGCAGTGAGTCTGGCCCCTCATCCCTTGGGGGCGAATTTCGCGTCACGCACAGCGCCGACGGCTCTGCGACGTCTCGCGGGAGCTGACGCGGATACACAGTGACCTGTGGCCTGTGACGTCCGTGGTGTCCTGGGCTGCGATAGTCCGTCGCCGGACCGAATCGATTGCGCCGCCTCACGATTTTCTCGTGTCGCGAGATTAGGCCCAGATTTAGCCTCGCTCGCGCCAGGATCCGGCCACACTTCACACCGCGATGCCCTACACGATCACGCAGACCCACCAGTACCTCCACGTTGCCGAGCAGCAATACGCGATCGCGAAGAAGGTCCGGTTTACCACGCTCGACTCGTGCATCGGCGTCGCGGGGCGGCGCAACAATGGCCGCGTGGTGGGAGTCCACCTGGTCGTCGTTGGAGCGCAAGGACCGTTCGACGAGGCCGCGGCCAACGTCGTGGCCGACCTCGTCCAAGACTGCGACGAAGTCATGATCGTCGGCGCCTACACCATCTGGCAAGACTCAGTTGGCGCGGCGTTCGATGTGCTGACCGAGCGGCTCAACCCCACCCTGGTCTACGCCGACGGAGTGCCGAGCCTTCAATTCCGCGTGAGCCACGGCCGACTGCGCTACAAGCTCAACGCCAGTCGCTGGTGCAGCTGCCTGGGCGTCTGACTCGGTCTCGCGCGCGGTCGGCTCGTGGCCGATCGCGCGGTGGTACGTCGCCTGCCCCGACGGCGAGTTCACGGCCGTTCGAGACTGCGGGGGCCGGGGCTTGGCGAGCACCCAGTCCAATCACGCAGGATTGGGCCCGACCGTGCTGAGCATGACGGTCAGCGACAGGTCGGTATCTCCCAGCTCGAACTCGACGTCGAACGATGCATCGCCGGGACAGGTGTCGAGCAACGAATATTGCCCCATCTCGAGCACGGGCGGCTCGGCGCTGAACAGCGGGACCGTCATCGTGGTGGGGCCAGGCTCGATCGGCTGCGCAGATCCATCATCGTCGAATGCACAGCGATCGACGAAGTATGGCTCGCCCTGGCACGAGACCACCCGGGTGAAGGGCACGAGGGCTCGGCCGTCCCAGGTGAGGGTGAGCGATTGTCCGGGCTCGAGTCCCAGCGTCTGAATCTCGGGAGGGGAGGGAGGCGGACACTCGCAGCCGCAATGGAATCCAACACCGAGGTGCCGGGCCTGGCCACCGCTGGAGATTCCGAACGGCATGCACCCCAGCGCCCTATCGACGAAGTAAAACGTCTCCTCGGTGTCGTTGACCACCTCTACCGAGACCTCGACCACGGCGGGAATCACCTCGGCCGGATCGCTCTCGCACACCAGACGCCCGGTCTCGCCTGCTGTCGTCTCCCCGCTGCCGCTACCGACAGTGGTCTCACTCGAGGTGTCCGTGTCATCGGCAGAGCCGCTCGTAGACGAGCTGGACGACTCGTTCGTGCTGGCGGCGGTGGTGTCGGAGCCCGTATCGTCTCCGGATCCGTCGCCCGTCGGATTGCGGTCACCGGAACACCCGCTGACCAATGCAAGCGTCAGCATGCCGACTGGGCCCAGCCCACAGCGTAGGGACTGCGGCCAGTGTGCAACGTAAGAGCAATGAGAGTAAGTCAAATCCATGACCACAGAATACGGGATCTTCGGGCCCGCAGCATGATGCCGTGCCGACGATCGAACGACGGCTGGTCGCAGGCACGCGTTCCCGCCGGGCCACTGTGCCACCAACTCACAGCGAGGCCCTCCCGCGAATACCAAGCCGCCAACCCCTTCAGTTGACGGCGCCAACCGTCGAGGATCCGGCTCCGGTTTGGAGACCATAGTGTCGGGCAACGCGCTGTGGGGCAGTGGGTCGCACTCACCGGTCGCTTCTCCCGGCTGAGAACCGAGCGGGGCGGGAGCATCCAAGACCGGGGTCGACGGTGGGACGTCGGCACACCGCGCGGCACAGGGCCCGTAGTCCTGCGCACCACATGCCAGGCACTGACTCATGCAGTCGGCGTGCAGTCCATCGCCCGGCTGATAGTCCTCGCAGCGCGGCCCAGAACCCAGGGCGGCGATCAACCGACACCCGAGGGACGAACCGAGGACTGCACCGAGCAGAACAACACGGAGCAGCGAGTGAGAGTGATGGCGCATGGCCGTCTCCGTATCCACGAGCGTCGAGGTTGGGTTGGCTGCGTCTCACCTGGCCGGCGGATGGACCCTCGGTCCAGCAGCTGGCGCCCTGTACAGCGGCCCTCCGTGGCGACGATAGGACGCCCAGGCGCCTCGGGGTACCGTGCCAGGGATGTCGAGACCCCGAGCGGCGCTGGCTCGACCGAGTCCACCATCCACGCCGATGGGACGACCGGGCGAGGCCGCCCGATGACACGATGGATCGGGCGCCTCCGCCGTCCGCAGTCCGCATCGACATCGACTCGAGGGCGATGGTCTGGCCCGGTCCTGGCGCTGGTCTTGGGCCTCATCGCCGCGATCTGTGGCGCTTACCCGGCCATGGCTCAGGAGCCCGCCGAGGACACGCGTTGCTCGGCGACGACAGTGCGATGGATCGAGGACGCAGCCCAGCAGACGGGCGTCCGTGTCGTGCCTGTGTCCTGCCATGGCAGCTTGGTGAGGCTGCGACTGCTGCCCTCCGGCGGCGCCCCCATCGACGTCGAGATCGCGGAGCCTCCCGGGCCCGCCTTCCGGCATGCGGGGCGGCTACGCGTGTCGCCCATCGTGGAGGTACCGGACTATCGATCACTGCCGGCCCCTCAACGCGATGCCTTCGAGCGAGTCCACGCGTGGCTCGAGGTCAATTCCGACCGCGTCTCGATCGCACCCGCGACCCCGCAGCATCCGGCGCTCACGGCTGTGCCCCTCGACCTCCCCGTGTTCGGCGGATGGTTGCTCGTCCTGGCCGTCGTGCTCACTGCCATCGCGGCGTGGCGATCGTCGGATCTGCATCCGGGGCGTCGCGATCGCATTGCCATGATGGTCATCGTCCTCGGGGCACTGGCATTGCGACTGGGCCTTGGGCTGTGGGGGCCGCTCCACATCAACGGCCAGGCACCGTTGTGGATCATCGGAGCTGCGAGCGACCCGGCCCAGCTGGGGGGCTACGGACCGGGGTACGCCGAGGTCTTCTCCGCCGTCGCCTCGATCACCAGCCGTTCCCCAGACCTCGCCATATTCGCCACCAACGCCGTCTCGTCGGCGCTCGTTCCCGCGATGGCGTTCGCGCTCGGCCGGATCGCGGGGCTCGATCGACCCCGCGCCGTGATCGCGGCCGCGGTGCTCGCACTCGACCCCATCGCCACGCGCTCGTCGGCAACCGAGTCCTACTTCGTTCCAATCCTCGTGCTCACACTGGCCGTGAGCCTGACGGTCGCAGCCGCGGTGCGAACGAGCGAGCGATCCCGTGTCGCCGCCGGACTATGGCTGGTGGCAGCGGCGGCCCTCGCCACCCAGGCCGCTCGCATCCACCCCGTGGCCTGGATTGGGGTCACGTTGGGCCCGCTGGCGGCGCTGTTGGGCGGGCCCGCGCCCCACCGCCAACCCCGTGCCAACGACGCGCCGAGCCGCGCGGTGTCGGCCCGTCTCGCCTGGGGCACGGTCGCCCTCGTCCTGTTCGGGGTCACCTTGGGGCTGACGAGCGCGGGGTGGATCGCTGCCGCGCTGGCCGAGGCCATGCGCCACCGAGGTGGCGTCTTGGCCCACGCCGGACTTCCCATCGCGCTGGGCCTCGTGGCGCTCGTCGTCATTGTCGCTCGGCCCCGACACTGGACCCTCCTGGTCGTCGGCCTCGTGTGGCTCGCGGCCGATGTGAGCGCGCGCCCGGTCTACGGCCAGAGCGAGCTGTGGCAGGCCTGCTTCGACCGACTCTTCCTCGTGGTGCCGGCCCTGGCCTGCGCTGCCCTCGTCCCGGGCGCAGTACTGGAGCGCCGCGGTGTATCGCTCACCGTCGCGGCGATCGTGCTTGCGATCGTCACGATGGACAGCATCAGGCTCGCTCGATCCCCGACCACGGAGCAGCTCGAGTATCGCTGGCTCCGCACCGAGCTTGCACGAGTCGCGACCGACTGTCGCGCGACCAGTGTCCTGCGCGCAGACAAGCGGGTGCTGTACGTGCCGTGGTACGCCATGACTCCGCCATCGAGCACCGAGTCCTCCCCCCCTTCGCGGTGGTTCGAGGCCAACGACGCATCCCATGTGCTCGCGGCCACCGCAGGCTCGGCCTGTGTGCTTTGGATCCACGCGTCGCTGTGCGAGAGCGAGGACGGGCGCTCCGCTTGCGCTGGCATCGAGGACGAACTCCTCCTGACCGAAATTGCGTCGGTCGAACTGGCCCCCGTGCCCAGCAACGACGATCTCCCCTACGACACCGCACGCGTCCGCGTCTCGATCCATCGTGTCGAGGCCCCGGCCTCGGAATGATCCGACCGGGGCGAGCTGCCCGCGGCATCACGCTCCGTATATTTGGGGCCACAGCCCCTCGCGTGTGCCCTCCGTGATCGCGTAGGGCAACAGATCGGAAAAATTCCGTCGTGCAGTGTCCGACTTCATGGCTGGCAGCGCCAGCGCAGACGACCCCGGGGCGTCGACACGACACACTCTCGCCAGCGACCGTCGTCATGCCGCCCGTGGAAGCGAGGCGAGAGAGCCCTGTACTCGCTCCACGCGGCCGATCTACGCCCCGCAGGGCGACCAGCCCACCGAGACCGCGCGGGGCGTGGCCTCGCCTCAGATCACCATCGACGCGGTGACAACCGAGCCCGTCGCAACCGCGTCGCCCGAGCCTGTGATGACGCGACTAGCCTCGGCGAGCCCGAGCGCTGAGCGCGATGAAACTCGGGGGCCGCCGCCCAGCGCGAGATCGTGCGCTGATCGGCCTCGCCCCCCCAGGCGAGAGCACCGGAGCCCACAGCCAGCAAAAGATGTCGAGCAGCCGGGAGGTCGAGCGGCGGTCGTGGTGAGGTCCGTGTTGCATGGTCTCGACTCCTGGTCAGCCACCGCCCTCGCGGCGACTCGAAAAGCGTGGCGGTACTCATTGTGGAGTGCCGCGCCAGCCCATCGACTATTCAGGAGAACGCACCTCCCCCGCTGCGGTTCCAAGAAAATGAAAAAGGGCCCACTGGCGGCGCCCGCGGATGCTCCACGACGAGTGTGCTACGGCTCGATTGGCAGTCTGGATCGGAACTGACTGTAGCCGTCGTTGCCATGTTGCGATGAAATCCGTGCACGGGGGCGAGGGTACCCACCGCGAGACGACACGAGCGCCTGCGTCGCCGGACGCCAACGGCGCCATCGATCGTAGAGACCGCCGACGGCCTCGACGTTCAAGCGCCTGACGACGCCGATGGTTCCCGAAGCTGCAGACGACCGCCCTCGGGGAGCGGCTCCACCCCCCTCGCTCCGTACGGCGCATGCCGGCGCCATCCGGGCCGAACTCGGTCGAGCGGACACGGCACAGCCGCGCGCACACACCGAGTCATCCCCAGTGCACCTTCCGGTCACGGATCTCCCAGGCCTCGAGAGGGCCGGTCGGGTCGACGGCGAGGTGCGAAGGCACGGCACCGTGGCTGACGTCCACGCGTGGCGTATCGATCGACTCGTCGCTGAACTCCGCCCGGTACACCGCATTGCGATGGACCCGGACCGAGCTCACCCAGCCCTCGTAGCGAGCAACCCCGGTCCACGGCGTCCAGCACCAACGAGAGACCGGGCTGAGGACCGAGGCCACGGCGATGGCGTCGATCGTATCCTGCAGTGCTTGGCCATCGCAGCGGCGCACCGGTGCTTGCTCCGGAAGGCCCGCGAGCACCGTGCTGGCGGGTGTAAGGGATCGAAGTTTCGAGGCGTACGTTGGGGCAGCACGCCATGAGCTGGATCGCCACGACTTTGGTCTCGCTGGCCCTCGCGCAGCCGGGGCCCGCGTCCCCGCAAGCCACTCGGGCGGGCACGCTCATACGGCCGGAGCAGCCCAACGCGGCCGTCGTGCTGTTGTCCGCCCGGGAAGCATGGTCGCCTGCCTTCCTGGAGGGAACGGCCGTCTGCACCGCGCAGGATCGCTGCGCGCCGATCGTCGAGGTTCAGACCTGCGAGGCCCCGGGCTGCCCATTCGGGTTCGGCGCACTGTATCGACTCGAGCAAGACATCACCCAGCTCCAGCCGCTGCCCGCGATCGACCAGACGGTGCTGCTCGCGTTGGAACAGCAGCCATCGCTGCGGCCACTGATCGTGGAGGCTCGCGCTCGGCTGTTTCCCGAGATCGAGGACGAGCAACCTCCGCCAGTAGGGCCCGCCGAGCCCCTGCCGTTGCCGCCGCCGCAACCGTCCCCGCCGTCGGTCGTCGAGCCGAAGCCCGAGCCCGAGCCCGAGTTCTCCGGCTGGAACGGCACCGTCGGCTGGTCACTGGAGGCCGCCAGTGTCCCGGCCGTAGGAGTCTTCTTCGACGCCAGCGACGACGCACAACTCGCACTCGGCGGTACGCTGACGATAGGCTTCCACCATCAGTTCGCGATGCGGCCCTCCAGGGGACCGGGTACCCCCAAGGGAGCCAAGCGGCAGCGACCATCCCTGGTCGGCTTGGTGGGCAACAACATCGGGGCCGACCTCGTGTTCAGGACCATCTTCGCCAACGGCCGGCCCATGTTTGGCATCGCCGCCGAGATTTCCGCGGGTGGAGTCTACAACCACTTCGGCGACAGCGCGGCGAAACAGCACCCGACCCGCTTGCGTGTGTTGTCGGCCCTGGACCACCTCATCCCGATGCCAGGGCTCCAGCTCGGACCACGGGGCAACCCCCGGCTCGACATACGCCTGGGGGGTCCGGTCTCCATTCTCGTCCGACAGCGGGTCGCCATACACGCTCGGCTCGACGTTGGATTCTTGAAGTATGGGGGTCCGAGCGAGGGCTACATCCTGTTCGGTGTCGGCGTGCTCGGACGCAAGCAGCTCGGACTCCCACGGGAGCGACGCGTCCGTCGTTCCAAGCGAGCCAGACGGTCCAACCCCCTCGGCGTGCAGTAGCCGGCGGCAGACAGGGCATCTTGTCGCGGGCGTACGAGCCCGCCGTTGCCCGAGTCATTCCACACGCTCAATCCACCCATCCCTCGACGCGATGACTCGCGGTCACTGCCGTAGCTGCGGCGAGTCGCCGAGGTGTTCTCATCGGCAGTCGGCGACCGCGCCTCCAACGACGATGGCATCGCCTTGGAGGGCGAGCATCTCGTCCGCACCGTCGCCGTCGACGTCGAGCGCGGTGAGTAGATCGGCCGGGCTCGACACATCCCAGTACAGTCGTAGCGAGGGGTCTACCGACACTTCGCCACCCAGATCGTACTCGATGAGGGTCCCATCTCGTCGCTCGTACGCGTGGTCGATGATGCCGTCACCGTTGAAATCCCCTCGCAAGCCATCGGGGGTCGAGTCGAGCTCCTCCAGCACACCTCCCTGGGCTCCCCGGATCGAGCTATTGATGTACAGCTCCGGCTGCGCGTCACCCAAGAAATTACCCGCCGCGCGCAGCGTGATCCCGCTGTCGAACAGCTCGATCTGCCACTCGGTCGAGGCCACCTCCGCAAACGCCCCATCGGCCTCGATCGAGAACAAGCTGATTCGAACCGGTGTGTCGACCGACGCGCCACAGGATCTCGTGGCTTCGGCGCCGACCCAATCGGCATCGCCAGCCTCGTAGGTGACAAATCGGTTGATGCACCACGTGCCCTCGTCGAACTCGGCGGTGTTGGCCTCCTCGAACCCACCCTCGGGCAACCCCCGAAGACTGACGAGATTGTCCCCGAACCCTTCACGCATGATGAAATCGATGATCCCGTCGTCATCGAAATCGATGAACTCACCACGGCCCGCCGAGAGCTCGGCGACGGAGTACGGTCGGATGCTGGCCCCGTCCAAGAGCGGGCCATCGACGATCACGATACTCCCGTCGTGAAAGGCCGCGATATCGATGACGCCGTCCCCGTTGGCATCCAGCAAACGCGTGGTGGCACCCGTGAGCGACATCCCGGTGTCGATGTCGACGGTCGGGGCAATCTCGAACGGAGGCGCGTCGATGCTGCCGAGGAACGGATAAAGTCGCCACACCCCCGCCTGAGTCTCCTCCATCCCGACGAGGTCCTCGCGCCCGTCCCCATCGACATCGCCCGTGCGCCAGCGCTCTCCCGGAATCCCGCCCTCAATCTCGAGCCGCTGTATCGGGTCGAAGCACGGCTCGTCGTCCGGGCATCCACTCAACAAGACAATCGACGCAAGGGCGATACGATGCACCTGCACATTGTCGCACCTGACCACGGCAGGGGCGAGACCCGATGCGGTGCCGAAGAGGGCAAGAGGATTGAAGGGGTTCTCCGATGGCCGCATCGGGTGGGTGAAGACGAGGCGACGGGTGCATACCCCGACGCGCTCGTTGAGGATGCGTGGACAAGCGGCTGGCTGTCGACGAGGGTGCGACATGGTCCGTGCCGGATCGGCCTCCTTCCGGCGAGGGTCACCAACATTCGGCACGAGCAGCCATCCGGCCGGCAGCCTCGACAGTATCGGCCCCGCAGCGACGACCCGACCCGCGGAATCGACCTCGGGACGATGCGGTGGGTGCCCCAGGGGAACCCGAGCGGAGGCAAAGCCGAACGGCACAGGCGCGGTGACGCTGGGGACACAACGTTGGGCGCCGGCATCCACGCGGCCCCCAGCGCCACCGCCGCGGGCCACAGGCACTATCCGTTGCCGATCTCGGTGCTGCCCCCACCGTGCACGCTGGCTCTGGGTTCATTCTCCGGCGGTTCGACGACGTTGGCGGCTGGTGGCGGAGGCGCGATGCGCCGCTGGTCCGGCGAGCTGCGCAGCTCCAGCATCTTCGCCTCCGCTTCACGCTGCCTGGCCTTTGCTCGCTCGATCTTCAGCTCGATGAGGTCCTTCGTTTGCTTCAGCACGAGCTTGGTCATCTCTCGATACTCCTCAGGCTCGAGGACATAGAGCTTCTTCTTCTTGCCGACCTTGTTCTGGTAGACCTCGACCCGGTCGAACCCGCCGTTTTGGGCGATCTCGCAGATGCGATAGAGGCCGTGTTGCATGAATAAGGTCGCGTCGTCATGCTCGTACAGGCGCTCGGTCTGGTGGGTCGTCTTGAAGGTCGTCCCGAGGTCGACGTCGACTGTAGAGCCCGCCTTGGCCTTGATTGTGGTGCCCGTGTCGGCGGTTGTCTGCCGTACGCCCTGAGCGGGGGGCATCACGCAAAAAGACCACTTCGACCGCGTTCCGCCCCGGACCACCACACCTCCTTCCGCGGTGTAGTACGTCGCAGAGTTGCCCCTGGCCGTCGTCGAACGAAGCACGGGGCTGCACCCGATGACCGATAGGCCGAGTACGATCAGAGGGAATATCTCGAGTCGATTGCGCATTGTCCGGAGTCCTGTGGCTCTCGATGTACGAGCCGACAACCTTCCATGTCGCCAGCGCGAATTCTGATCGCGACCTCGGTACAATTATCTGTCGCTGCGGGCCTGTGATGCCCGGCGGACAACGCGTCTCGCCTGCACCCCCCTGCGCTCATGCGCACGGCGTGAGGTCCCGCGCCCCCCGCCCACGACCCTGCGAGCACCCCTCCGCCCAGCAACGGCGACATCGTGTTCGCCATCGCGATCGCCGGCGGGGCTCAGCCCCGTCGATCCACGCCGCCGCCCCCCCCCTCGCGGAGCGATCGCCGACGTCTGGTACACCACGGGGAGGAGACCTCTCCATGGCGATCCCGTACGCGTTCTCAGGCAACATTCCCGCGCTCTACGACGCTTGTCTTGGCCCCCTGTTCTTCGAATTTTCTGCTGCCGACCTCGCCGAGCGCGTCGGCGCCGCGGTCACCTCCGGACGCCTTCTCGAGCTCGCGTGTGGCACGGGCATCTCCACCGAGTTCCTCCGCAAGCGACTCCCGGCGGCGGTCTCGATTGCAGCGACCGACATCAACCCCGCGATGCTCGGCTTTGCCCGGGAGCATCGCGGTTCGCTCGACGGAGTGACGTTCGACATCGCCGATGCGCTCGACCTTCCGCACGACGATGACAGCTTCGATGCCGTGGTCTGTCAGTTTGGGATCATGTTCTTCCCCGACCTCGCCCAGGGGCTCGAGCAGATGCGGCGTGTCCTACGGCCGGGCGGAGTCGTGGCCTGCAACGTCTGGGACGGGTTCTCGAGCAACCCCATCGCCGCCCTCGCATTCGAAACGATCGGTGCGTTCTTCGACGACGAACCTCCGAGATTTCTCGAGGTCCCGTTCGGCAATTGCCCGCTCGAGCCGACGCTCGGCCTGTTCCGCGCCGCGGGTTTCGAGGGCATGGAAGGCCACATCGTCGAGGCGACGGTGGAGACCTCGGTGCCCCATGACGTCGCACGCGGGTTGGTCGAGGGGAACCCCGGGATTGCGGAGATCCATGCGCGCGCGTCCGCCAAGCCAGAAGCGATCGTCGCTGCGGTGGAAGCTGCGCTGATCCGCGAGTTCGGCCCCACCCCGCTACGGATCCCAATGTGCGAGATCGTCTATACCGGTACGGCGCCGTAGTCGATCTGCAGGCCTTCGGCCCACCGCTGGGACCTCGGGCCCCCCCAGTTCGCTCCCCTCGAAACTCGCCGTGAACCTCGACCGCGGGACCCACCGCGGATGGACACCCAACGGATGAGACATTCTTCCGCGGTGCCGGGAATTCGACTTCATGAACGGCTTCGGCAGGCCCCCGGCTTCCCGGATCTCATTGGAGTCGGGGATGACGCCCAGTTCGCCAGTGTACTCGGTGACGCGCTGGCCGACGCGATGGCGACGACGTGCGACGACATCGTTGTCGAGGGATGAGGCCGGCCCTCGATGTCGGCGGGAGCATCCTCGTCCAGTCTCGCACCCGTGGTCGCGCGGCGCTGCCCCGCCCGCCCGCAACCGCGCTTCAACCCACGGCACAGGCCAGCGCCCAGTGTCGCCGATCACAGCCCGGTGGCTTCGTGGGAGCGTGCACGTTGCGCCGTCCACCGTCCGCGCTATCGTGGATTCGATGATCGGAGTCGCGGAACAACGTCGTAACCGCCCGATCTCAGTCCACTCATGTCGACCCCGCGCGGGGCTTGGACGGAGTGCGACCGAGACCGGGGCCGGCACGAGCAGTGTCTTGCGATGGGGTTCGGGAGCAC
>JAHZJA010001489.1 GCA_022601155.1 Deltaproteobacteria bacterium
CGATCTGCCGCACGTGTCGGCCCGCCGTGATGAGCGGGGCGTCGTTGCCGTCGACCCACAGCTCGACCGCACGATCGTTGGTGTCGGGCACGAGCACGACCAGGGGGTCACCTTGCTTGACGACCTCACCCCCCTGCTTGGCCACCAGGCGAAACACCATGCCCGCGCGTGGTGCGGCCACTCGCATGGTCGACTGACGGGACATTCGCACGTCGATCTTGGCCAGCTCACCCTCGGCCTTGGCCTTGCTCGACCGTGCCGACTGCAACGAGGCACGCGCACCCTCGATCTTGGCCTGAGCGCTCGAGCCCTTCCCATCGCGATCGGCCGCCATCGCCTTGACCTTGCGCTTGGCCGCGCTGACGGTGGCCTTGGCGCGGTCGAGATTGGCTTGGGTCGTCTCGAGCTTGAGCTCGGCCAGCTCGAGGGTTCGCGTCGATGCCAACCCCTTGCCGTGTAGACGTTGCTGACGCTCGAGGTTGAGTGAAGCCGTCGCATGGGCGGCCTTGGCGGCATCCAACGCTCGGTGGGCGCCATCCCGGCGATCTTCGGCGATCATCCGCTCGAGCCCGGCGCCGGTCATCGCGGCTGAGCGCGCGCCTTCTAGCGACGCGATCTTGGCCTCGGCGACGGCGATCGCGAGGATCGACGCGTCGATCTGCGCCTCGATGGTCCCACGCTCGCGCTCGAGGCGTTGCAGGATGTGGGGATCGTTGTCGCTCAGCTCCACGATGAGGTCGCCCTCTTCGACGTGGTCGCCCTCCTGGACGAACCAGTCCATGACCCGGCCGGCGACGGGAGCTTCGAGGGTTTGTTGGCGCTCGAGCGGCGCGTAGGCGATGACGCGCCCCGATCCGGTCACGTTCTGCTGCCAGGGGGCCAGCCACAGCGCGAAGAACATCAAGGCCACTCCGACCAGCAGCAGTCGGGCGAGGGCTCGGGCGGCATCGATCGAGCCGGCCGTGTCGAGGCACGAGGGGTGGGGCGCGTTGAGGAATACGGGGTTCACTGGACCACCTCGAGCGTTCGGTCTTGCAGTTGAACGGTCTGGTTGCAGCGACGTGCGACGCGGTCATCGTCGGTGACCACGACCGTCGTCCACGAAGCTTCGGGCGCGAGTACGACATCGAGCAGCCGCGACAGCGGCGCGTCGGGCAGGCCGAGGCCATCGAGCGCTCGGTCGAGCAGCAGTACGCGAGGACGGGCCGCCAGCGCGCGGGCGAGGGCGACGCGGCGCGCCATGGACTCGGACAGCGGCGCTCCCGAGGGCTGCACCGGGGTGTCGAGCCCCTGCGGGAGTTGGTCGATGGCCTCCTCGAGCGACAGCAGGCGCAGCAACCCGCGAAGGTCGCTCTCGCTCAGGGGCGCCCGACCGCCCAGGCGCAGGTTGTCGAGCAGGGTTCCGGTGACGAACGGGGCGCCTCGCACCAGCAGGACCTGGTCGCGGACAGAGCCGAGGTCGGAGCGGCGCAGGTCGAGGCCGTCGATGCGGACCGTGCCAGAGGCGGGCATCCGTAGCCCGGCCAGGACGTCGAGCACCGTGCTCTTGCCGCAGCCCGCATCTCCGGCGAGCCGAAGCCGATCGCCGGCCGCGACCGATATCGTCGCGGCCGACAGCAACGAGCGGCCCCCTCGCGTGATGTTGGCGTCGCGCACGGCCAGTGGAGCCGGACCGGCACCGGTCAGGGGCTCGCCGCCGCGGCGCTCTACGGGGAGGTCGACGACCCTGGAGATCTTGAGCACGCCCACGTTGAGGTCGTAGAGCTTCTCGAGGTTCTTGCCGAGCTTGACGAAGCCCGCCCCGATGGCGGCGATCACCAACTCGGCGGCGACGAGCTGCCCGAGGGTGAGCTGGCGGTCGATCACCAGCCAGCCGCCGACACCGAGGAGCGAGACCATGGCGACGACCTGCAGGCCGACACCGCCCGTGATCTGTCGCAGCAGCACGCGGAAGTGGATCTTGCGGGCGGTGATGTAGTCGCGGCACAGCGTGTCGGTGCGTTGCGCCGCCAGCTGCTGCGTGGAGGACCCCCGGAACAGATGCGAGCCGTGGGCGAGGTCTTCGAGCCAGGCAACGGTGCGGTACTTGGCGGACGACTCGCGGTGTCCCGTCGCGACCGCACCGCGTCCCAGCGCCAGGACCACCAGCAGCAAGACCACCAACACGACGTCGAAGGCGAGCAGCAGCGGGTGGTAGAAGCCCAGCAGGACCATACCGATGACCGTCTGGAGGGTCAGCGACAGACCGTCGAGCAGCAGGACCGCCAGCGACTTTTGGATGGTCAGGACTTCGAAGAAACGATTGACCAGCTCGGCCCCGTGCTTGTCGTCCAGGGCATCGGCACGCACGGAGGGGATGCGACGGCCGAAGTCATCCGCAACGCGGATGAAGACCCGGCGCTGCACCACCTCCACCACGTAGGCCTCGAGCACGGACAGGACACCCGCGAACGACAGCCCCGCGGCCAGCAGCAGGCTGAGGACCACCAGCGGCTGCAGCACCGAGCCGAATGCGACGGTGTTGACCAGGGCCTGCACTGCGACCGGCGTCGCCAGGGTGAGCGCGCCGATGACGATGGCGTAGATGATGATCACGCCCAGCTCGCGCCGCTCGAGCCCGAGAAACGCCCGTAGCCGCAGCCAAGGATGGTCACGCAGGTGGGGATGTCGGGTCGCCGCAATGGCGTCGAGGGCCAGGCGGGGCTGGAGCTGCAGCCATGGCTCACCGTTGGCGATGTCCGCGAGCTCGGCCGCGGTCATGGTGCGCGCGGTCTCGCCATGCTCATCGATGCACACGACCGACAACCGTCGGCCCTTGCGTCCCGCGACGACCAGCCACTGGCCGGGCCTGACGCGGATGAGCGCGGGCCGGTCACGTGGAACGTGGGTCGGGGTCTCGCGAAGCAGGTGCGATTGCAGGCCAAGGGCACGAGCGGAAGATGCGGCCACCTTCGGCCACGACGCCGCGTCGACGGTGTGGGCCGACGCGGCGCGCCAGGCTTCCTCTGCGAGAACCGCGCTTCCTGAAAGCCGCGCTGCCAATTCCAGTACGCGGGCCAGGGTTGCCGCCTGGCGCGCGGGCTCGTGGTCGGCATCTCTATAGCGTTGGGGAGCGTCGGTGCGCATACGAACCTGCTATCCAGAAAATCTGGACATGAAATGCTTTTCATGTTTAGTTTATCATGATGGCATCGTCAAGGGACAAACCACGGGCCGGCCGACGCCGAGGGAGCGACGCCGAAGGCGACGGCCATGCGTGGACCTTCCTGAGCAACTACGCGCACGTGTTGGTCTGCATCGCGCGTGACCCCGACCTGACGGTCAGAGAAATCGCCGACCACGTCGGGATCACCGAGCGCGCGACTCACCGACTCGTCACCGAGCTCGAGGCGGCCGGCGTCGCGACGCGGCACCGAGAGGGTCGGCGCAACCACTACGAGGTGGATGTGACGATGCCGCTACGGCATCCCCTCGAGCACCAGCGCACCGTCGGTGATCTGTTGGTGGCGCTGCTCGACCGCAGCGAGGCGGCAGCGCTGGGGCTGTGTCCCTCACGGCGGTCGGGATGATCCACGCGTTCAGCCATCTCCGTGCAATGGTCGGGGC
>JAHZJA010001490.1 GCA_022601155.1 Deltaproteobacteria bacterium
GCCTGTGGTCGCGCCGGTTGCCATACCGCCGGACGCTGGTGGCGTCATGCCGTCGGACGCCGGGGTCATGTCGTCGGAGCCCGGGGTCATGTCGTCGGAGCCCGGGGTCATCGTCGCGCCCGCGGTGCCCGTGGAGGTGAGCTCCTCTTCGCCCAGCTCGTCGTAGTACCCGCCGCAGCTGTAGGGAGGGTTGGCCACGCACCCGTGGAACTCTCGTCGGCACGGTGAGCAGTAGGGAGACGCCTCGGACAGCGCGCGACAAAAGTCGTTGCCGGGCTCGGCCTGGTTGGCGCAGTGGTCTTCGTTGGTGACCTTGCAGCTGCCTCCCATGGCGGCCACGGCCCACAGCAGCACGGCGGCCGCGACGATCGAACGGCTCACCATCGGACGCCTCCGGGGACGATGCGAAGCCGGCCCAGGTGGAATCCGTCGACCTGGGCCTTCTGGTTGCGCTTGTAGGAGACGCGCCCGGCGATGATCATCACGACTCCGGTCACCAGCGCGACGCCGCCAAACGTGGCGAGGACGATTCCAGGCGGTCGCAGCGATCGGTCGGAGATCGGCTCCTCGGGCACGGGGAACGTGGGGGCTTGCGTGAAGCCGATACCGGTCGCGAGCATGCCGAAGCCGACGCTCGCGGCGGCGATGCCTCCGACGCTCAGCTGCCAGCACCGACGCTTCTCGGCCATGCAGCCCTCACCGGTCGAGTCGGTTGGTCCGTCGGTGCCCGTCTCGGGGCTCGGACGACGGCGGGCGCGACGGTTGGCTCGCCGTGAATTCCCGGTTTCCTCGGGGTCGGGCGTGGTCCGACGCCGATTGGTCCGCGGCTTCTTCGTGGGCGTGGTGTCGGTCGTCTCGGTCGTCCGCTTCTTGTGCGGTCGTCGACCGGGCGTCTTGGCATTGGTGACGCCACCCTTGGGCTCGACGATCTCCGGTCGATTGGCGGCGGGATCGATCGTGCGAGGGTCCCCGGTCGACGTGGCCAGGGACACTGCCACGACAAGGCCGAACAGCAGGTTCATGCGAACCCTGGAATACCATCATCCGGGCGCATCCTGCCAAGCCGGTCCACCTTGGCCCGGGTGTGCGCGGCCTCGCGGGGGATGGGCTCAGCCGGCTCCGGTCGCCACCCGAGCGAGGTTGGTCACCGGCTCCAGGACGACCCTCGCGACCGCCCGCGTCAGCCGCGTGCCCGCGATCGCGCGCGCCAGCGGAGGGCTCACATGGTAGTAGAACGACACGAACGCCATCCCCATGGCGTTGGACTTGAGGTAGACGTCGCGGAACCACCGCAGGGCCTGGACACGGCCGGCCCACGGGGCTCCCCACGCAGCGGTGGCCACGAAGCAAAAACCCTCCACCTGGGCGAATTCCTGGGCCGGGGTGGTGACGGCGGAGGCGGCGAGGGCACTGGTGTTGCCACACTCGTCCTCGTAGGCCACGCCGATCTGATAGTCGTAGTTGCCGAACAGCTCGGTCACCTCGCACCACGCGGGCTCGCCGGGCACGATGTCGCCGCTGCACAGCTCGGGGGCCGGGATCTGCTGGATCGCCGATCCTGCGTTGTCGTCGTCGAGCGTGGCGTCGCCCTGTCGGTAGTAGAGGACGACGTTGGTGATCTCGGCGTCGGTCGTCTGCTCGGGGACCGTGAAGTGCACCCGCACGGTGTCGAAGTCGACGGGGTCCAGCTCGACATCGGTGGGCACGGCGAGGTCTTGGATGCGGCACGATCCCCAGCCATCGGACGGGGGGATCGACGCATCGGGCCCGTGGCTGTAGACGCCGAAGCGGAAGGTCTCGCCGTTGAGGGTGTACAGGCCAAGCCGGTCCGACCCGCTCCCGTCGATGCCGCTGATCGAGGCGTCGGGCGGGTGCAGGGTGCCATCGACGCCACTGAGCTCGCCGTAGCCGGCGTAGGCATCGGTCCCGGCAAAGGCGGCCAGTGTCGGATCGAACGGCACCGAGTACACCACCGAGGGCTGTCCCAGGTACTCGATCCCAAAGTTGGCCAGCCGCGGGTCGACGAAGTGATCGGTGTCGCGGCTGAAATCCCAGTCGGGGTTCTCGTCGTGCTCGAGGTTGATCTCGATCTTGGCCACCAGCGGACCCGCGGCGGCGACATCGGCCGGGACGACGGTCGTCACCATCTCGGCGCGGCCGCCCATGGGGGTCGCTCCCGTGACCGCATCGAGATCGTTGAGCTCCGACAGCTGTGGGACATCGGCCGAGTCGTGCAGATCCTCGAACGTGGTGAGGTCGTTGCGCGGTGGATAGACGGAGGTCTGGTCCGAAAACTTGCCCTTGTCCGACTGGAACACCGCCGGAGACGGGCAGGTCATCGTGTCGGTGGAGATGGTCTGGTGCTCGGAATCGGCGAGAGGCCGACAGAAGTAGGGCTCTGGAGAGCTGGTGTTCTCGTGCCAGCCCAGCGACTCCTGGTCGCTCGGATCGTCATCGTGGAAGACGAGGGCGGGGTAGGTGCGTCCACGAGCGTGCGCCCACACGGGCAAGACTCCGGTACGAGGGCCGTACGGGAACCGCCAGCTCGACAGGAAGTCCCACCGGCCAGGGCGGTTGCCTATGCCGAGGCTTCCCGTGGCCTGGGTGACGAACACGTCCTGGACGAAGTTGCCGTCGGCGTCCTCGAGCCACACCGCCATCTGGGCGTTGGCGACCGGCTCGAAGTGGAACTCGACGAGCACCCCTTCATCGTCCGCGGCCAGGGCGGCGCCGGTCGGTGTCGCCGCCAGCATCAGCGCGGTGAGCACGGGCGCCACTGCACCCCGGCCAATCAATGTGCAATCCACGCATGGAGTCTACCAAAGGCGGGCCTCGGCGCTCGTACTGGCCTTGCTACGGCTCTCCAACGACAGGTGCGGCGGATCACGCAGTTGATTTGCTCCGGGGGCTACCCTTGCGTTACCCCGAGTCCAAGGCCCATGGAGCATCGCTCGTCTCTCGCGCACGCCGGTTTGGCGCTGGCGCTCACTACGCTAATGGTGGCGTGTGGTGGTCGTGTGCCGCCGCCTCGGGGCGCAGCCCCCGTCACCAGCGCAGCGGGCCAGCTCCCGACCGGACCCGCGGAGCCCGGCAGTGGCTTGCCGATGCCCAGCCTCGACGTGCGGTGGACTCCGCCGATGCTGACCGCAGGTGATCTCGAGCAGCTGCGGTCCCGCCTGCGCGGCCATGAATCGGTGGCGCTGCATCTGGGCGATCGCTTCGGTGGCTCCGAGTGGGCGGGGCGCATGGGCTCCATGCTTCGCACCGTGGTGCCGTCCACGGCGGTCGCTGGTTTGGTGGAGGGCGTGGGCCCGTATGCGGGCGTCACCCTGCCGCTCGAGCGCCGAGATGACGCCGTGGCCGCGCGACCGCGGTATCGCTGGACCGAGGGGCCGATGCGCAGCCCCACCGCCGAGGCCCCCGGTGCTTCCGCGGTGTTGGTGATCGACGACGCCGAGGTCGAGCCGGGTGCATGGCGGGCACTGCCCGCGCGAGCGGTGGGCAGCTGTCGCGCGCCGATGAATGCCCTGGCCGCGGGCCAAGAGCAGTCGCTGGCCGAGCTCGAGCCATTCCTCGATCACGCCGACGCCGTGCTGTGGCAGGTGTATCGCCCCGCGCTGTCGGCCATCGTGCCGCGCCTGGCCGAGGAACTCGAGCCCTACGAGGGGCTGCGGACCCGGGCCGAGTTCGACGACAACGGCAGCTGGGAGCAGTACCAGTGCGGACACGCGTACTGGGAGTACCTGCAAAACTTCGCCCGCTGCGGCGAGGACTCCAGCAGCTGTCCTTCCGCTCCCCGGATCTTCCTCATCGGAGGAGCGCGCATCGGCACCGCCGAGCCCAGCTTCTACATTCCCGATGGATGCGCAGCGAAGGTTGGTCGCGACTACGTCGTCCAGCTTCGCGATGTGGCCTCCGAGGCCGCGCAGGTCGCCCAAGAATATCTGGCGTCCTCGTGGGTCGCCCTGGCCGATCGGCTGGGCGCGGTGACCGAGGTCTACGAGGCTCTCGAAGACGTGTGCACGCCACGGCGGCGACGGTTCGCGCCCGAGGATCTCGAAGTGGCGCGCCAACGTCTCACGGAGATCGGCGAGGCCCTGGCATCCGACGAGATGGCCCACCCGCGTGGGCAGTGGACGATGGCGGTCACCCAGTTTCACGTCCCCGGCTATGGCCCGGTGCAGCAGGTCGCCGAGTACGACGCGGGCGTTGGCAGCCCCTCGGAGTCTGCGGTCGCGCAGGCACGGGGCCTGCGAGAGCTGCTGCTTCAGCGGGCGCTGTGCCGCTCGGCGCAGCCGGCACTGCCGCTGGCCACCGCACTGGTCGACGGCGACACGGGCCAGGTGGAGTTCTTCGGCTTCTTCTTCGAGGAGGAGCTGTTCTGCGGCGAGCTGTCGCCGCTGTGGACGCAAGACGGAACGGTCGATGCCGAGGCCACCGAGGCCACCGCCGAAGAGCCCGCCACGGTGACGCCCGAGCCCAACCCTCCCTCGGCCGCGGCGCCCGGTCCGGCCTGAGCGCGGTCGTGGTTGGTACCGCGAGCGGCCCATGTGCTCGCTCGACATTGACCCGCGTAAACGCGGCACGTTGCCGTCTGTACGGAGGGACCCCTCACGCAGTCGTGGGCTGGTTTCCGCCTGGATGAGCGCCTTGGCGCATGGCCTTGCCCTACGGTGAGTCCATGCGACGTTCATTCCCCCTGTTCGTTTCCCTGCTCGTGTCGATCGCGTGCGCGGCCGAGGCCGATCCCGAGGATCTGGAGACCCGCGACGCTGCCCTGGTCGAGCTCGACGACGCGGCTGCGGCCACCGCCGACACGCCCTCGGCCCTGGTCGACGAGGCTGCCGATCCCACCGCGATCCCTTGGCCCATCGGCCCCAACTGCAACGGGATCCCCGTCGCCAAGTGTGACGACCAGCCCGGCTGCACCGTCGATGCGATCGGCTGCGATCCGCCGCTGTGCGAGATCGATCCGTACACGGGCGAGGAGGTCTGCTACCCGTGCGATCCCGTGCTGGTCTGCGTCGCCGAAGACGTGCAGTGCTTTGGGCTCTCGGTCGGGCAGTGCCTCAACTACCCCGATGATTGTCAGATCGACGTCTTCGGCTGCGACAACGTGCCCATCTGCGAGATTGGTCCATTCGGCGGCGAAGAGATCTGCTACGGCTGCGATCCGGTCGCGATCTGCGTCGACAAGAAGCCCTCGCCCGTCGCGCTCCCGTAGCGTCATCGGCCTGGTCTGGCGGTCACGCCGGGTCACGGGAAGGTCGTCCGCGGCAGCGCGTTCGCCCCGACACCCGCTGCGGCCGCGGGTGGTGGGGGACGGCGCCGTCGGCCACGGGATGACCGTTCGGCCCGAGGGTTCGGCCGCACATTTGGCGAGGCCAACCGTCGAGGCCGTGGGATTGGGTCCAGACGGGTGCTGCGTCGTGCGGTTCGGCTGGGATCGGGCCACGTTCGGAAACTGCCGA
>JAHZJA010001491.1 GCA_022601155.1 Deltaproteobacteria bacterium
AGCTGCGGCGCCACGCGGCGCACCACCTCGACGAAGGTCTCTCGACCCTCGGTCGTGGCTGTGATGTCTAGTAGGCAGATCTCGTCGGCACCCTGGGCGTCGTAGGCCCGGGCGGCCTCCACCGGATCGCCGGCGTCGCGCAGACCACCAAAGTGCACGCCCTTGACCACCCGGCCGTTCTTGATGTCCAGGCAGGGGATGATGCGTCGCTTCAACATCGTGCGAGAGCCTCCGTGAGTGAAAATGCACCCTCGTACAAGGCGCGGCCCAAGACCACGCCATGGATTCCAGCGGCCGCGCAGGCATCGAGATCGGCGAGTGCACCAACCCCTCCGCTGGCGAGCACGGGAATCTCCAAACCTCGCTGCAGTGCGGCGGTGGCCTCCACGGCGGGGCCTCCTTGCATGCCGTCGCGGGTGACATCGGTGTAGAGCACCGCGGCTGCACCCCAGTGCTGGGCCGCCTCTGCGAGCGCCCGGGCTTCCATCGTGCTGGCCTCGGTCCAGCCGTTGACGGCGACCACGCCGTCGCGGGCGTCGGCCGCCACGATGATGCGATTGGGGTTTTGCTGGCACAGCAGCTCGACCCACTCGGGCTCGCGGACGGCCAGCGTGCCGACGACCGCGTGGTCGACTCCCGCGTCGAGCACCGCCTGCACGGCGGCCAGAGTGCGAAGGCCTCCCCCGGTCTGCACGGTGGCTCCGTGCTCGCGGGCGGCCTCGGCGATCTCGGCGATCAGCGACAGCTGCTTGGGCTTGCCGTCGAAGGCCCCGTCGAGATCGACCACATGGATCCGATTGGCACCCTTGCGGACGAAGTCCTCGACCAGGCGCACGGGCTCGTCGTGATACTCGGTGACGCGCTCGGCATCACCCCGCTCCAGACGAACCGCCTTCCCGTCCATGAGATCGATGGCGGGGATGACGATCATCCCCAGCCCCCGAGTAAGAACGCCCGCAGGAACCGGAGCCCCGCGCGTTGGCTCTTCTCGGGATGGAACTGGCAGCCCAGGATGTTGCCGCGTCGGACCGCGGCCGGGAAGCGGATGCCGCCGTAGCGGGTCATCCACATCACGTCTTCGGAGCGCTCGGGCTCGACGTAGAAGCTGTGCACGAAGTAGTAGTGGCTGCCCGTCGGCTCGACCTCGTTCCACCCCATGTGTGGCACCTTGATCTTGCGGGTCAGCGGTGCGGGTGGTGGTGGTTCGACCGGCGGCGCTTCGATGCGCGGCGCAGGGGGAGCCTGCACGGCAGAGGCCTCACCGCTGCTCCAGCCCGGAGTTGCGGCGGGCGTGGCAGCGACCACGGGTGCCTGCGGCTGGCCGGGCGCCGGTGGGGCCGACGGCGTCGCGATGGTCGGTGGGGCACCGGGCGCCCCGGCGACCGATTGCGGCGGCGCGACGGTATCGGGGATCACGTCGGCGGGCCGCGTGTCGACCTCGGTCGCACCGGGCTCGGCGTCCTCGACCTTGCCGTCGGGGAAGCGGCGACAGCGTCCGGGCAGGACATGGAGGCCTTCTTGGCCGCCATTTTCGTCGCTGCCATCGAACAACAACTGCATGCCCATGCAGATGCCGAGGAACGGATCGCCCCGCTCGATGACCATCCGCAGAGCAGCGCCCATTGCGCCGTCTACGATGGCTTGAGTGACTGCGCCAAAAGCGCTTTGGCCCGGGAACACCACCATGCGTGACGTTGCGACCTTGTCGGGGTCACCCGTTACGCGGACGCCCGCGCCCACCTGGATGAGGGCGCGTTCTACGCTGGCAAGGTTGCCGAGGCCGGCATCGACGAGAGTGACTTCGCGCGCCATCCGCCCCGTTTCTATCACAGGTCGGCCAAAAGCCATCGGAAAGGGGCGACCCGCCGGCGCAGAGGGCGCGTCACGTCCCCGCTCGGACCCATGCACTCGTGCCTGGGTCGAGCGGCTGCGCCGTCTCGATGCGGGCGTCGACGAACATCATACCCGCGACCGCATCGACCTCGGGCGCAACGTGTCGAACCTCGGCGGCCAGGATGGTGCCGTCATCGAGCGAGACACGAACCCGACTTCCGATCGTCGGCATGGGATCGCGGGCGACGGCAAACCGCACCCATCGTGCGTCGTCGTGGATGAGCCGCACCACCGGTGCATCGCGGAGCACCCGGGCCCCGGGATCGTAGTACCGCTGGGCAACCTGGCCCTCGTGCGAGGCCCGGATCGTGAGCTCGTCGACGTGGCGCCGTAGTTGATCGCACCGAACCCGGCGCTCGGCCGCGGCCGCACGGGTGCGAGCCAGGGCGGCCTCGGTGCGTCGCCGTTCGAACCGTGCCGCCTCCACGTCGGCGCGCCGACCCACGCCGCTGCCGTGCAGACGTTCGGCCACGGCGAGCTCGTGCTTGGCCGCGTCGAGCTCGACGCGGGCTTGCTCGACCTCGGCTCGGCTCGAGCGCAGCGCCGCTTCGGTCGCGGCCAGCTCGTCTTCGGCCTCGGGGTCGCGCAGCGTGGCCAACACCTGCCCGGCCTCCACCCGGTCGCCGGGTCGAACGTCCAGCACCATCAGCTGACCAGGGTGCGGTGCGGTCACGTCGACGGCGGCCGCGGCTCGGATGACGCCGATCCACGGTGGGGCCGCGGGCTCGGCTGCCACCGACTCGGCCGGGGCGCTGGCTCCCGGGGCCGCGCCCTCCTCGACGACGACGGGGAGCTCGGTCGGCCTCTCGTTGGCGCACCCCACGACCATGCCCATGACCATGGCCATGACCATGGCCAGCGCCGCAATCCACCGGGTTCGATCAGCCATGCGCCACCGCCATCGTCTCCGGCTCGCGTTGCAGCTGGGCCTGCACCAAGCCGTAGTAGTAGCCGTGGCGGGCCATCAGCTCGTGGTGCCGACCCATCTCGACGATCTGCCCTTGGTCCATCACCACGATGCAGTCGGCGTTCACCACCGTGCTGAGCCGATGGGCGATGGTGATGCGGGTGCACCGGAGGGTCTCGAGCTGCTCCATCACGTGGCGCTCGGTCGCGGCATCGAGGGCGCTGGTCGCTTCGTCGAGCACGAGCAGGGCCGGTTGGTGCACCAGGGCACGGGCGAGGGCGACGCGCTGCCGCTGCCCGCCCGACAGTGAGGCGCCTCCGGCCGCGAGCACCGTCTCGTAGCCCATCGGCATCGCCATCACGTCCGCGTGGATCCCCGCGTCGCGAGCCGCGGCGGCGATGCGGGGCTGGGGGACCGCGGGGTCGGCCAGCGCGATGTTCTCCCGCACCGAGCCCCCGAAGATGTAGGGGTCTTGCGGGACCACGCCGACCTGCCGTCGCAAGGCGCGGAGCTCCAGCTGCTGGAGATCCTGACCGTCGAGCTCGATGCTGCCCTCGGCCAGGGGGTACAGGCCCAGCAGCAAGCGCGCGAGGCTGGACTTGCCCGAGCCCGAGCGCCCGACCAGCGCCACGTGAGACCCGGCCGGGATGTCCAGCGACACGTCGCGCAGCACCCAGGCCGATCGCTCGCCGTAGCGGAACGAGACGTTGCGGAGACGAACCCCTCCACGGAGCGCGGCGGGAGCCTGGACCTGGGATGGATCCTGCTCGGGCTCGGCCTGCAGCACATCATCGAGGCGTTCGACGTAGCTGCCCAGCTGCTGCAGCTGGATGGCGTTGTGCACCAGCGTCGACAGCGGCCCCAGAAACCCCAGGGCCAAGCTGTTGAGCGCCAGCATGCTGCCCAGGGTGAGCTCGCCCGCCATGACTTGGGCCGCGCCGTAGCCCAGGATGAGCAGCGGTGCGCCCACCTGCAGCAGGTTGCGCAGCGACTCGATCACCAGCTCCAGTCGCCCCCGGGCCAGCGAGACGTTGAGCCCGTTGACGAACAGATTGGACCAGTGCTGCACGGCGCGTTGCTCGGCTCCGGCCAGCTTGAGTGCCTCGATGCCCCCCAACATCTGCACCAAGTAGCTCTGCGACTGCGCCTGGGTCTCGAGCTCTTGGGCCGTGAGGTCGGCGATGCGCCGGCGGGAGGCCACGAACAGGCTCACCTGCACGATACCCAGGCCCACTGCGATCGCGGCCAGGGGCGCATGCATCACGGTGATGAGGGCCAGGTAGAGCACGGCGAACAGCCCATCGAGGATCCCCGAGAGCGTGTTGGACGTGAGCAGCTCGCGGATGCGGGTGTTGGAGCCCACGCGCATCATCAAGTCACCCGTGGAGCGCCGCTGAAAGAACGCGAAGGGCAGGCTCACCAGGTGGTCGAGGAAGCCCAGGGTGATCGAGGTGTCGAGCTGGGTACGCAGCTGCAGGAGCAGATGCCCGCGGATGAGCGTGTAGAGCATCTGCAACACCAGCACGGCGACCAGCCCC
>JAHZJA010001492.1 GCA_022601155.1 Deltaproteobacteria bacterium
AGCGGGCTCTTGGGGCCGACCGTGTTCTCGAGCATCTGCAGGGCCGCTTGGTAGTGCACGCGGGCTGCGTCGGGGGCGGCCCGGGCATCGTCGAGGCTGCCGAGCTCGGCCTCGATCGCGGCCACCTCGGGGTGCTGGGCGCCCGCCGTGTCGGCCGTGAGCGTGCGGGCTCGATCGAGCAGCTGCTCGGCATCGTCGAGTCGACGCTCCCCAATGCGTACGGTGGCCAGATCACGGAGCACATGGGCCAGGGCTACGGCGCTGCGGGGCTGCTTCTCGAACAGCTCCTGGGCCTCTTCGAGCGCGCTGCTGGCCTGGGTCCAGTTGTGGTTGGCCGCATGGACGGCGCCCACACGGTGACGCAGCGTGGCCTTGTCCACGCCCCCCAGGCCGATGCGCTTGTACGCCGCCTCGGCGTGACGGGCCCAGCTGAGCCCTTCGTCCCGGCGCGCCAAGTCGATGCCCACCGCCTCCACCAGCGAGTTGGCGGCATCGGCCGCAATCGTGTCGTGCTTGACGCTGCTGCCCTTGAAGTGGCCGTCGCTCAGGTGCTGCTCGGCGGGCTTGGCCTGCGCGAGGCTGGCCTTGATGCGGCCGAGATAGTAGTGCGCCTCGGCCTCGGCCGGGGGGTATCCGAGCTCACGACCCGTGGCCAGCAGCTTGGTCGCCAGGGTCTCGGCCTCGGCGTGGCGTCCCGCGGCGTCGAGCATCTGCGCCCGCGCCAACGACCGCCGCAGCTCGGCCACCGCCTGCTGGTTCTGCTCTCCTTCCGGGGGATCGACCGCCGCGGCCAGAGCCTCGGAGTCGGCACAGCGCGACAGCGGGCTCAGCGATGCCGCGGCCGTGAACGCATTGGGAGCCACGGTGGGGTCGGCCTCGGCCAGGATCTGGGCCAGAGCATCGATCTCCGCGCGCCGACGGTCCAGGCAGTCGCGGCGCTGACCGAGCAGCCGAGGCGACTGCTCACCCCGCACATAGGTGGCCTCGCAGGCGTCGGTGTTCATGTCGACCCACGCCTGGCCGTAGTCGTCGACGAGTGCCTCGACCTTGGTCCACCCGTCTTCGAGCCACGCGGGGTCGGTGCCGGGCAGCGCCGCGGCAACGAGTCCGTCGTGGGCGGCCGCCTTGCGCTCGTCGTTCCACACCTCCGCCAGCTCGTCCTCGGCGCCCTCGCAGTGCGGGTTGTTGTTGGTGCGAAGGTAGATGACGCCGCCCAAGCTGCCCCCGGCCAGGATCACGCCGCCCGCGATGCCCATCCACTTGCGACGGGCCACGCGAGGGTCGTTCTCCAGCTCGGTGAGCAACGCCTCCATCGAGGGCCAGCGCGCGGACCGGTCGGCGGTGAGGCCCCGGACCAAGGCACGTCGAACCCAGCCGGGCACGCCCGCTCCGGTCGGCTCGGGGATCTGGTCGGCGAGCTTTTGGGTAGTGAGGGTCGCGGTGTTCTTGCCGTCGAAGGGCAGCGCGCCGTACAGGCCCTGGTACAGCGCCACACAGAAGCTGTACTGGTCGCTGCGCGGGTCGGTGGCCTTGCCCGCGTGTTGCTCGGGCGCCATGAAGGCCGGGGTACCCATGACCGATCCGGTCTGGGTGAGCAGCGGCTCGGCCATGTCTTGCTGCGGGGGGCTGGCGTCGCCGGGCTTGGGGACCTCGACCAGCTCGAGGCTCTCCACGCTGCCGGTGTCGGTCCCGGGGGCGGGGGCGGCGAGGCCAAAGTCCATCACGCGTACCCGACCGTCGTCTCCGATGAGCACGTTGTCGGGCTTGAAGTCGCGGTGCACCAGTCCCGCTGCATGGGCGGCGGCGAGGCCTCGGCCAGCCGGGATGAACACCGCCAAGACCTCGTCCCAGCGGCGCTTCTTGCTCCGCAGCCAGCCCTTGAGCGTGTCCCCCTCGACCAGCTCCATGGCCACGAACACACGGTCCTCCCAGGTGCCGACGTCGTAGACGGTGATGACGTTGGGATGGGCGAGCTTGGCGAGCGCCTGTGCCTCTTGCAGCAGGCGTCCGGCCTTGCCTCGTTGCTCTCGTCGGCGGTCCCGCTTGGTGGGCCGCATCAGCTTGAGCGCGACCTTGCGGTTGAGCTCGGGGTCGTAGGCGGCGAGGACCAGGCCCATCCCGCCGGAGCCGATGGCTTCGAGCACGACGTACCGCCCCAGGCGGGTGCCTGGGCTCAAGCCCGTCTCGTCGACCTCCTCGGGGAGTAGCCGCCGACCATCGGGGCCCTCGACGATTGTCTCCGCGTCCGTCGATGTCCCCGTCGATTCCCGCCCGTCCATAGCGCGCCGCATCGCAAGGATGCCCCATCGCACGAGCCGGGCTCAATCCCGGGAGACCCCACATCGGCGATTTCGCGCCCCCTGCCCGTACCGATGAGGCACCATGGCATTGTCCCGTGGATCCGGCCGCCAAGACGCTGCTCGAGGCCATCGCTGCCACTGCCGTGGGATGTGGCCCCGCCTACACGGTGCGATGCGAGGCACAACGGGTGGAGATCGAGCCGCGAGCGGAAGACGGTTTTCCCGTCACGGTGGAGGCTCACGAGGAGGCCATCAGCGTGTCGTTGGGCGCATGGACACGCCGCTTCTCGCGCGAGTCGAACCCCGACGACGACGCCGACGGCTTGGCGCTGGCTCACGATCTGGTCGCCGCCGCGCTGTGGGGACGCGCGCGGCTGCGAGTGGAGTCGATCGGTGACCGACCGTGGCGAACGACCGTGTGCTTCGGTGCGCCCGGGCGCTGGCTGACGTTCGAGCGGCAAGGCGGCGGTCTGCGTGCGCCGTGGCATCGCGTTCGAATGGACACCCGGATCAACCGGGGCCGTCCGGCTCGGCCCGTCGATGAACGACGACTGCGACCGCTGCCGTGGGCTCCGTGGGCTGGGATGCGCGGAGAGTCGGGCCCGGAACCTCCGCCGATTCAGATGAAGCTGGACGGCGAGCTGGACCTGCACCAGTTTTCTCCCAAGGAGGTCAAGCCGCTGGTCCTCGAGACGATCGAGCAGTGCCTGGAGCAGGGCCTGCTCCAGCTCCGGATCGTCCACGGCAAGGGCATCGGCAATCTTCGTCGCACCGTGCACGCCCTGCTGGAGCGTCACCCCGAGGTGCTGGATTTTCGGCTCGGTGGCCACGGAGCTGGTGGTTGGGGCGCGACGTTGGTCGATCTGCGGCCGCGCGATCGGACTGCAGACGTGGAGTGATGGTTGGCTCCCCGCGGAGGTGGGTACCATCGGGCTCGGACGCCGCGTCATGACGACCCACGATGATTCGAATGTAGATCGCGAGGCCATCCTGGCTCGTCGCGCGCTGTTCATCTCGGCTGCTCTCGCGACGCTCTCGTGCGGGCCCGGGCGTGGCACTGAGGCTCCGGTCGAGCCGCGGCCTGTCGACGATCCACCGCGGCCGAAGCCGGTCGACCCACCACCGCCCAACGCGGACGCCCCACCCCCCGCGGTGGACGCACCGCTCGAGCACACGCTCGACCTCGACCGCTTGCCGGCATGGTCGGTCGTCGTGGGCCGCGCTCCGCCGCGGGATGTTCCGCCTGGTCTGCCCCCCGCCGACGCCGAGGCGTTGACCCGGCTCGCCGACGAGGTGGGCCCGCTGTACGACCGGCTCGAGCGACTGTGGTCCGAGGTGCCGCGGATCTGTGCGCTGTCCGAGGCGGACTGCGAAGCCGCGTGGGAGGCCTTCGCGCGGGAGCTCGCGCTGGTGGACACGGGGGTCGGCGGGCTGATGCCGCTGTGCGGCTTCTCCGACACGGCTCGGACGATCTTGGTCCAGCGCACCGGGTTTCACAATCGCTTCCTGCGGGAGCAAGTCGCTTGGTTGCGGGAGGCGGTGACCCATGGGTTCGAGCAGCGCGGTCCCCAGGCCGTGGCTGCGTTCTCGGTGTTGGGCAACTCGGTGGCCGTCGGCATGCCATGCCTCAGCTGCATCGGGACGGCTGGAATGGTCGTGTCGTCGGTGGCCGTTCCGTTCGGTGCGATGTCGACGATGGTGGAGTCGTCCGGCCCGCGCGACATCGTGCACTTGCTGGCGCAGGAGCTGCTGCGTCGGCCCGATGTCGTCCTGGAGATCCGGGGGCACGGCGACGCGAGTGAAGGTGCGGCGGCCGAGCAACTGGCGGGGGCCCGGGCCGAGGCGGTCAAGGGCGAGCTGGTCGCACTCGGAGTGGATGCGGCGCGGCTGGTGGTGCAGACGTACGGCAGCCGGCTCGCCGTGGACACGGCCCAGACCGAGGCCGGACGGTCTCACAACCGACGCGTGGACTTCGAGGTGCAACGGTGATGAGTCGAGGTGAACGCGGTTGGTCGCGTCTGTCGTCCCGTGTCGTCATGGCGCTGGCGATCACATCGTGGGGTGGGGTGAGCGCGTGTGCCGTGGTGCAGCGCGTGCTGTCCAAGGAGCCGGTCCTCGTGGAGCGGACCTGGCATGATGCGCTGGTCTTCGAGGAGCCCGAGCACGCCCAGCTGGGTCGTCCTTCGGTGTTCATCGACGCAGACGGGCAGCCCGCGGTCGCGCTGGCCAACCGCGCCGTCTATCTGGGGATGCAATCGTTGTCGGTGGCGCGCCGCACCGCGACCGAGGGCTGGCGCGTCGAGTTTCCCCGCGTGAAGTCCGAGTGGCGCGTGTGTGGGCATGCCGGCCCCGACGGCTCGGTGATCGTGTCGTTCGCCGGGCTCGACGGCCCGGCCCAGGCCCTTTCATGGGACGGGGCGGTGGCGCAGCCTGCCGAGCCCGGGGTGTGCCCGCCCCAGCGAGCGGTGTACCGCGAGATCATGACCGATGCGGGACCGCGAAGGATGGAGCGCTCGGGGGATGGGCGCGTGCTGTGGGACGAGGGGGTCGGTGATGCGCGCTGCCCCGCTCTGGATGCCGCACCGGGCCAGGCGATCGATGGCTTTGGGATGGCGGTGGACTCGGCCGGCCAGCTACACGTGGCCCTGTACGAGGCGCCGCCCGACGCCGTGGGTCGGCTTCGGCATGCGGTGTGCGATGGCAGTGCATGGACGTCGTCGCTGGTGGCCGAAGACGTCGTGGCGCCACAAGTCGGGATGGCCATCGACGCCGCGGGCGATCCTCACATCGCGTACGTCGCCGCGACCGTGAACCAGCTACAGCTGCGCTACGCCACCACCGCGGCGATGAAGCCCGGTCCCGACACCGACGCCCGGCTCGGGCCCGCGAGCGCAGCGTGTGTGCGGGCGAGGCACGAGCGCCCACAGGGCGAGGGGGTTGCGGCCTATCAGTATGGAGACGGGTTTCGGTGTGCCGTGCTCGAGCGCGACCCGCAGATGCTCGGGCAGGCCCGAACTCAGTTCACGACCGCGTGTGAGGCCGACGACGCCGAGGCCTGCGTGATGGCGGGGATGAGCTACGACTGGCTGCTGGCCCGGGTGGATATTGCGCTGGAGCTGCCCACGGCCGAGGGCGTGAAGTGGAACGGGCACAAGACGGGGATTGCCGTGGAGTCGATGGAGGACGAGCCTCTGCGCGCGCGGCAGTTGTATGCCCGCGGGTGTGCACTCGGGGATGCTCAGGGGTGCGAGCTGTTTGCCTTCATGGAGACGGTTGGATCCAAGCTGCGAGCGGAGGGGGCAGCGCAAGCGTGTGCGGCAGGGCGTCCGACCGGCTGCGCGATCGCGATGCAGACCGTCCACCTGCGTGTCGACGATCCAATGATGGACCAAGCGAAGCCGGTGCTGAGCGCTGCATGCGACGAGGGAGACTGGGCCTCGTGCAACAACCTCGCGGTCATCGCCCAGCTGCGTGGCGAGACGGCTTCGGCTCGCGCCGACTTCGAGCGTGCCTGCGAGGGGGGGGTGAAGACCGCCTGCACGAACCTCGAGCGGGTTGGCGCGCCGTAGCGCGTCGGCATGGACTCATGCTGGGCCGGATAGGGCTCGGCGCATGCACGCTCGTGGCCATCGGTCGAGGCCGCGCGCGGCTTCCTCGGACTGCAGCTGTCGGTGCTCGGGTCCGAGCTCGTCGACGGCCACGATCTGGAAGCCGCATCGCGCGTAGTAGGGGCCATTCCAGGCCACCTCGGTGAAGGTGGTCAGGCTCAGCCCGGCCGCATCGTGCTGCTGGGCCCACGTCGCCACGTGCTCGATCAATCCACGGCCCAGCCTCTGCCGCGCATAGTCGGGGTGCACCGAGACCTGAGCGATGTGGGCGTGGCGGTCGACCCACTCGACCAAGATGTACGCCACGGGCTGGTCGCGGTCGTTGGCTTGCACCCAGGCGCGCCCCTGCTGCTGGAACACCGCCAGCGTGGTGAGCGATGGGGGCTCGTCGTGTGCGATGTCCTCCATCCCGATCTGCGCGAAAGGCCTTCCGGCGGCGCGCTCGATGTCCTGCAGCAGCGACAGCTCGTCGCGGCGCGCAGGACGGATCGTCGTGGGTAAGGGCACGGCCGAGCCTCGCACACCCCACTGCCTTTGTCCTTGGGCCGAGCCGGCCGGCGATGCGACTCGATCCTGGACGCACCGCACCGCCGGAATGGGAGACGGTCGCTGGTGGAACGCCAGGGGATTCTCACGGGCCCGCGCTGCAACACGGCTGGTTGTTGGCGTCTTGTTGACTGTACCGATGCTGAGAATCGACCCGCGATCGTCCGTCGTCTCGTTGTTCCTCGCGCTGGGATGCGGTGAGCCCGGTGGAGCCGAGGGCAGCGGCAACACCGACAACGCCGGCACCGGGGCCAATGCCGACACACACAGCGACCCCGATACGGGCAGCGAGCCCGGCACCGGGGCAGACACCGACGACGACACCGGGAGCCCCGGCACCGAGGGCGATCCGGACTCGGGCAGCACGGGGGACAGCGGCGAGCCGCCGCTCGAGCCGTCCACCCAGTTCGAGGATGCCGTCGACTGGTCGGTGCCCAGCGGGGGCTGGGCGGGGCAGGGCTTTGTCCGGATGGCCGCGAGCGCCAGTGATGCTGGCGATGACGACTGGGTCACCACGGACATCAACGGCGATGGCTATCCCGATCTGGTGGTGACCGCCCACTACGACGGCACGGATTTCGAGGTGCTCGGCTTCGGCGGTGACGCGCACTGGGACGTGTTCGAAGGCAGCGCGGCCGGGTTTGCGGACACGGCGACGTCGTGGTCGGTGCCCAACGGAGGATGGGCGGGGCAGGGGTTCTTGCGGCTGGGCGCGTCTGCGAGTGACGCGGGCGACGACGACTGGACGACCCTCGACATCAACGGCGACGGCTACCTCGACCTGGTGGTGACCGCTCACTACGACGGCACGACCTTCGAGGTACTCGACTTCG
>JAHZJA010001493.1 GCA_022601155.1 Deltaproteobacteria bacterium
CGCTCGGGGACGTCGCCCGTGGCGTAGTGGAACCATTGGCGGGCGTAGCAGCGATGCCCGAGCTCGGAGTCGGCAATCAGTCGGGCCAAGCCGGCCGCGTCGTCGAAGCCGCCCAGCGGTGGGCCGCCCAGGGTGGGCAGCTCACCCGCGGGGTCGATGGTCTGGCCGTAGTAGCTGTCGCGCCACGCTCCGATCCCGTCGAAGTTCTCGAATGCCAGGCCAGGAGGATCGATATGGACATGACAGGGGCGGCACTCGGCTGCATCGCGATGGCGCTGCAGCACATCGAAGGGCGTCTGGCCGGCGCCCGGCTCTCCCAGCGGTGGAATGCCGGGCGGGGGAGGGGGCACGACGGCGCACATCACCTCGTGCTGGACGAAGGCCCCTCGCTTGACGGGATTGGAGCTCGACGCGTTGGCGTGGGCCGTGAGAACCGAGGCATGGGTGAGCAGCCCGGCGCGCTCGGGCGGCAGCTGTATCGTGGCCCACCCCGAAGCATCGGTGGTCATGCCGTACAGATCGGCGAGCGCGGGGTCGACCTGGGCCTGCCGGCTGGACATCAAGGCCGTGTAGTCGCCGTCATCGGCGAGCACCGTGCGGACCACGAAGCGCTCGGTCTGCTCGACCATGGCCTCGGCCAGCGCGGGGTCGAAGCTCGGATACACATCGGGGTTGCGAGGCGTGCTGGCCACCGTCTCGATACGCAGCCACTCGGCGTGGAACCGGGCGATCGTCGCCTCGGCGCGAGGGTCGTCGAGCATGCGCTCGGCCGCGGCTCGTAGCTGCTCGGTGGTGTGCAGCGTGCCGTCCTGCGCTACCGCCCGCAGCGTGTCGTCCGGCATCGTCTCCCACAGCAGGTACGACAATCGGGCGGCGAGTTCCAAGTCGGTCAATCGCAGCAGGGGCTCGCCCTCGGGGCTGGTGTGCTCGCTGGCCTCGCCACCCCCTTGGGTGATGTACACAAACTGCGGGGACTGCAGCAAAGCCGCCACGACCATCTCCACCCGCTGCGGCACGGAGGTCCCCGCGGGCGCCTGTGTGTACAGCTCGTGGAGGACGGTCGACTCACGCTCCGTCAGAGGGCGACGAAAGGCACGGGGAGCCAGTGCATCGATCCACCCCACCACGCAGGCTTCATCGACGCCGTCAGCGGGACAAGGGAGATGACCGGCGAGGTCGGCCGCGACCTGAGCACCGACCGACTCGGCGGCATCGAAGATGAGCTGCGCCCCCAGCTCGGACACGAGGTTGGCGTCGGCGTCGGTCGAGTAGCCACGGTCGGTCCGCTGCGACCCAGGGAAGCCGTCGGTCTGGATGTTCGGGCCCAGTAGATCGTGGATGGTGTTGGCCCACTGCGTGCGGGTCATCCGACGCAACGGCGTAGCGTCGGGTGTGATCCCGCCGCACGCAACCACGGCGTCGTCGTCGTCGATAGTGTCGTCGTCGGTCTCACCATCGGTGTCGGCCATGTCCTCGCCGGAGTCGTGCCCGCAGCTACAGCCTGCCAGCAGCAGCGGTACCACCCACGGTCCCAAGCCGACTGCGCGCCGCTGGGCCCCCGCACGCCGTATCCGATCCACCACCATGGGGGATGTCCATACTCAACATCCATGCCACCCGAGCGGGTGTCGAACGATCATGCAGTTGGCGAACTGCGCTCACCGGCGCCCCATGGGACGTCACATGGGGTTGCCCCGAAAGGGCCAAGCTGTGGATGCGGCTTGTCGCAAGACCCACAGAGATGCTCCTCGATGAGTTAGGCCGGCGCCGCAGGCGCGTGCTAGCCTTGAGCGTGCTAGTAGCTCAGTGGGCTACCGGTGGTCGAGGGGCACCAACAAGAGCGAATGAGCGAACCATCGAACCGGAGGGGCATGAGAGGGCTCGATCCCGAACTGCGCAAGTGTTTGGTGGATGCGCTGACACTCAAGCCGAAATCGGCGAGGCATACTTGGTCAGAAATCATCCGCAGGTATGGGCACGCGGACCGGTCCGACGCCCTCGATGACGAGGCCTCGTGGGACGAGGTCATGGCCCATGAACGTGTGATTGCGTATCTGCCCATCATCGTGGCCGAGGCGGGTATCGAGTTGGAGCTTCGGCACCAGCTACTCAACGGACTACGCGCCCAGGCCGTTTCTGCGATAGGCGACAGGTCTGACGCCACACGGCATTTCGTCTCATATGCCGTTGCAGATGGCGAGGAAATCAAGGAAGAAATCGTTCGCGCACTCAAGCGATCCCATTCGGACGTCTTCGTCGACGAGAGCATTCCGACCGGCAAGGTCTGGCGCCGCGAGCTCGCGCATCAACTGCTGCTCGCCGATGTAGTGAACCTCGCGTGGACTGATGCCGCAAGTTGTTCGCGCTGGGTTCGGTGGGAGGTGGACTACGCAACGGCGCTCAATCGGCTAGCCACGGAAGACGGTGGCTACGACGATGCCGCGCGCCCGAAAATCAAGCCGGAGGGCGACGGGCCAAAGGACGACGCTTTGGTTAGGGAACTGAACATATTGTCGCACCAGACCCGTGCCGGGCTGGTGCACTGGCAACTGACGGTGGCATGGGTAGCCTCGATGATATTGCTCGCTTGGTTGCCGGAGCATGCGGCGGTGCCGAACGGGTGGCTGGGACTGTTGGTGCTCAGTGGCGCGATGCTGGTCATGCTGCACT
This sequence comes from Deltaproteobacteria bacterium, assembly GCA_022601155.1. GTDB lineage: Bacteria > Myxococcota_A > Polyangia > Nannocystales > Nannocystaceae > Paraliomyxa. Next base: position 2,671 of record JAHZJA010001493.1, read on the forward strand.
ATTTCGGAAGGCGACCTTTCAAGCGACAGTTCGCCCGTGCGGCGCGGTGGCTCGAGACGGCAAGAGCGCATGAGGTATTTACGCTGAGCGAGTGGGTCATAACGAGGCTCTACGGGCCGAGGTTGTGGTCGGCACGCGGGATCGGTGTCTCTGTGTGCATGAGCACAATCTTCTCTCTTCCTGTTCTTGCAGTGACAATAGGTTTTGCCGACTTGTGGCGAGCCAACGAATCGTATCCGGGGCAGTTCGAGACTCACCTTTTTCAGATGATTCTGATGACATTGGCTCTGGACTTCCTGTCGCTCGTGGTCACGAAGAAAATCGTCCGGTGGCTAGCGACTCGGTCCATCTCGACGGTGACCGGGACGCTTCTTGGACTGGCTCTCGATATTTCGGTGGCAGGACTGTTCGTCCTCGTTCCGATCCACATCTTCGGCATGGTGAATGGCCTGGATGTTCTGACCGGTCGATGGGCCTCCACGTTCGAGATCGTTGGATCCACGGTCTGGTCGATCGCAATTGGACGAATCGCCGTGCAGAATATGTTCGGTGGCCCGTTTCCAGCGATGTTCGTTGCCGGACTTCTGTGGACCGCGTCAGCCGTCGCTCCATCCTTGATTCATGGGGTCCTCCTGCTGACGGGGGTGGTCCTCCGAGTTGGGCGCCGGCTGCAGCATCTGATGACGAAAGGAATGGCCCACGCAGCGGGAGACCCACGGGGGCCGTTGGGGATCGCGTACCTGGGATTGGTGTTGGGAACAGGCCTCTGGCTAGGCTCGAACCACTCGACGTTGGATCGGTCCACAACTGTGCCACGCTGGGCCCATTTCTCGCTATCCAGCGGTGACACGTGCGTAATGACGCATGAGGTCACACAGGAGTGGTGGTTCGATATCGCGACCTCGCAGTACGGCCGCGACATGCAACTGCCGCCATTTCCGTCGACTTTCGTTGGAAGTCGGCTCCCGGCAGAGACAGTCAGTTGGTGTGAGTCACTCCGGTTTCTCAACGCGTGGTCTGCAATCGACGGCCGTATTCCAGTTTACTGCGAGCCGCTAAACGACAATACAGGCTGTGAAAGCTATCGAAGGTCTTGGTCTCCCCGGCACGAACTCCAGGGCTGCGAGGCCGGAGTGGAGATCTTGCAGGACGGAAACTCGAGTGGATATCGTCTTCCCTCGCCCCGGCAGTGGCGAGCGGTGCTGGGAGTGGCGCGACCCCGTGGGGCGTGGCATACAGCCAACTCCGGATTCCGGACGCATGCATTCATCGAAAGCACCGAAGTGACAGGACTTCTCGGAAACGTCTCCG
>JAHZJA010001494.1 GCA_022601155.1 Deltaproteobacteria bacterium
CCCAGGGCCAGCGCACCCCGACGGATGATGTGGCGCCTGCTCATGATGCGTGTATTCGCTGTGGACGTGCTGGAGTGCTCGGTCTGCCGTGGGACGATGAAGAGCATCACGGAGATCACCGATCGCAAGGTGACCGAGCGCTTCCTCGGCGTCACCGAGCTACCCACCGAGGCCGCTGAGATTGGACGGGCTCGGCCACCGCCTCAGCTCGAGCTGCCCCTCAATGATCGGGATCAGCGGGGGATCGACGAGATCACGAACGCCGACGCCAGCCACGACTGGGCGTGAGGAGCGAACGCTGACCTGCCGCTCGGGCCGGTGGAACACCAATGCGGCTCGCCCCGGCAGGTGGAGGACGTACCCAACGTGGCTCGCCCCCGGTCAGACCCTGCCCATCGGCTCGTGGCCTGGATTGCAGGGGTCCACCTTGAAAAGTGGTTGCCTAAATCGCCTACCCTCGAGCTGTGGCAGTTCTTCAATCAGTTTCCGAAGTTCCAGCCGACCGGAGACCGTGACGAGCCCGAGGACTACTCGCAGGTGGTTGGTCGCGCGCTCGCGCAGATCGTAGGGGAGACCTGCGAGTTGGTCCCGCCCACGGGATGGGCCCCACCGACAAGCACGAGCAGCTACAACGAATGATCGGAATTCGTGGGTCCACCAAAGGCCCGGACCCGATCGGGCCCGGACCTTCGGGAGAATCGCTCATCGGCACAGTCGGGTGAGCATGCCCGCCACCGCCTCAGCCTCCGGCACCAGCTCGTGCAGTGGATGCTCCTCGCTGTGCGCCGCGGCTAGCTCCTAGGCCGCGACGACCTCATGCATCGAGCCCTGGGCGATTCGAAACTGCGCCTTGGCCCGCTTCCCGTCGATTCCCACCGCCTCGCTGATGCTGAGGACCACGCTGTCCATCGCTCGCTCGGCTTCGAAGGTTCGCCCGACGAATCCGGTGCTCGACCGCCCACCGCACGACCCGCATCGCTCGCCAGTACACCCGCAGTCGATGGTGGTTGAGTCGAGAAGTTCGTGGTGTGTCATTGCTGTTCATCACCCCCAACCCCGCCGTCGGGCGGAACAAGAGCCAAAGGCGCAAAGCGGCCGGCAGAACCGGCGAATCCTCGAGGCTTGTTCCACCCGGCGGCCCACTGCCCTGGGGGTGAACAGCAATCTCCGTTGTTCGCCCATCGCGAAGGTTCAAGACCAGGTTCAAGAGCAAGGGAACCTCCCCCGCCCGCAGCGCCGTAGAGCGATCCCTCCCCCAGCCTCACGAGCACGCCACCAGCCCCTTGCACCCGAGCTCGAGCCTGCTCCGGGTTGCTCACCAATCTCTCGTCCATGCCTGGTCGCCTCTTCGACGCCCCTGCACAGGCCCCTACCTTTCATCGACCGGGGCAGTGCGAGTCCGTACAGCCCCTCTTCAACGTTCAGAACAGGTACACGGCCCCCGCGTTCGGAGCGGAGTTGTCGGCTTGTGAGCCACCGACCCCGGTCGCGTTGCTGGCCTCGCCGATTGCACCAACGGCGAGGGTATTGCCGTCGTCGCTGAGTGCCACGCTGCCGAAGATTCCGAAAACGTCATCCGCGTCGGGGTTCGTGGCCTTGACGTAGGACCACTGCACCCAAGTGTTCATCTCATCGCCGCCCCGGACGAATACGTATACGGCGCCCGACTCAAGTACCGAGTTGTCGTCTTGGATTGGATTGACACCCACGCCGCCGCTGTCTTCGAAGGCGGCGCTCACGGCCAGGGTGCTGCCGTCCGCACTCAGGTCGACCGTCATGCCAAACCGGTCGATGGCGTCGGTGTTGGAGGCTTTGAGGTAGGCTTGCTGCGACCAGGTGCCCATCGCATCGCGAGTGAAGACGTACACCGCTCCGGCATCGGCGGCGGAATTGCCGGTCTCGGAGCCATTGATGCCCGTGTTGTGGCTGTCCTCCCGCCACGCCGATACGGCCAATGTGTTGCCGTCTCCGTTCAAGGCCGTATAGAAGCCGAACTCGTCGCCCTCCTGGGCGTTGGATGCCTTGATGTAGGCTTGTTGAGACCAGGTGCTCGCGTCGTCGCGGACGAAGATGTAGGTCGCGCCGGTGGCGATTGCGGAGTTGTCGTCTTGGTCGCCGTCGATCCCGGTCGCGCCGCTGTCTTCTTGCGGCGAGCTGACGGCGAGGGTATTGCCGTCGGTGCTGAGCGCCACGCGTCCAAATACGTCGTCCTCCTGGGCGTTGGATGCTTTGATGTAGGCTTGTTGAGACCAGGAGCCGGCGTCGTCACGAACGAAGACGTACGCGGCTCCGGCCGCGTCGGCGGAGTTGTCCTCCTGGTCACCGTCGACGCCGGTCGCACCGCTGTCCTCGAACGCAGCACCGACGGCCAGAGTGTCGCCGCTACCGCTCAAGGACACGGAGCGACCGAACCAATCATCTTCCTCAGCATTGGACGCCTTGATGTAAGCCTGCTGAGTCCAGGAATCGGCGTCGTCACGAACGAAAACGTACGCGGCTCCCGAGTTCGTGGCGGTGTCGTTGTCCGGGTCCCCATTGATGCCGGTGGAGTTGCTGTCCTCGCGGTAGGCAGTGATGGCGAGGGTCCTGCCATCTGTGCTCAGCGCGAGCCGAGTACCAAAGCCGTCGTCCTCTCCCGGATAGGAGGCCTTGATGTAGGCTTGCGGTGTCCAGGAGCCTGCCTCGTGGCGGACGAATACGTAGACAGCTCCAGCGTCTTCCGTGGAGTTGTCGGACTGGTCACCGTCGAATCCGGTCGCGCCGCTGTCCTCGTCGCTTGCCCCCACGGCAAGCGTGGTGCCATCTCCACTGAGCGCCACATGGCCCCCGAATCGGTCGTCTTCCTCGGTGTTGGTGGCCTTGAAGTAGCCCGCGGCGCTCGCGAGCGAGCCGACGA
>JAHZJA010001495.1 GCA_022601155.1 Deltaproteobacteria bacterium
ACCAGGAAGTTCAGGCGCACGATGAGGTAGACGCCCGCGGTCACCATGGTGGCCGCGTGGATGAGGGCCGACACCGGGGTCGGGCCGGCCATCGCGTCGGGAAGCCAGGTGAACAGCGGGATCTGGGCGCTCTTGCCCGTGCACCCCACGAACAGCAGCATCGTGGCCGCCGTCGCGATGGGCACCCCGAACACCACGTTGGTGACCAGCTCGGACCTGGGGCCCTTGGCGCACTCGTTGGCGATGATGTCGACGTCGAGGCTGCCCACCACGTTGTAGATGAGCAGCATCCCCAGGATGAACCCGAAGTCGCCGATGCGGTTCATGATGAACGCCTTGCGGCCCGCACTGGCCTTGGCGTCATCGGTGAACCAGAAGCCGATGAGAAGGTAGGAGCAGACCCCCACGCCCTCCCAACCCACGAACGTCAGCACCAGGTTCTTGCCCAGCACCAGCACCAGCATCGCGGCGCAGAACAGGTTGAGGTAGGCGAAGTACCGGCCGTAGTCCGCGTCCTTGGCCATGTAGCCGACGCTGAAGATGTGGATCAGCAGGCCCACACCCGTGATGACCAGGCACATGATCCCCGACAAGGGGTCGAGGACCAGGTCGAACCCGACGTTGAGATCACCCGAGACGATCCACGGATAGACCGAGTCGACCAGGCGCTCGACGTCCTGCCCCACCATCACGTCGAACACGGCCGACGCGGTGAAGAAGCAGGAGAACGCCACCATGCCGATTGCGACGAGGTGGACGATCTCGCGCCCGAGGCGGTCGCCGAAATTCTGAAGCAGCGCCCGACCAAACAGGAGGTTGAACACGGCCCCCAGAAGCGGGAACAGCGGGATGAGGTGGAGATTGAACTCTGTCTCGTTCACGAGAACCCCGGTCCGGACCGATCAGTCGCGGAGCAGACTCAGATCGTCGATGTCCGTGCCCGTACGGGACCGGAAGATGCTGACCACGATAGCCAGGCCAACCGCAGCCTCGGCCGCGGCCACCGCGATGGTGAACATCGCCAGAACCTGACCGTCGAGATTGCCGTGGAGCCGCGAGAACGCGACCAGCGCGATGTTGGCTGCGTTGAGCATCAGCTCGATGCTCATCAGCACGATGAGGACGTTGCGCCGTAGCAACACCCCGAGCATGCCGATCACGAACAGGCCGAAGGCCAGATACAGGAAATGGGTGATGGGGATCATGTGCCACCCTCGTGCCCGCCCGCAGACGGCTGTCCGAAGTCGGTCTGAGGATTGGGTCCGGGCACCAACTCCTCGGGAGGCTCGAGGCCAGCGGCGGCCATCGCCTCGGCGCTCATGCCCGCGGCGGCGGCCTCTTTTTCGCGCTCACGTCGGCTACGCGCGACGACCACGGCCCCGATGACCGCGGCCAGCAGCAGCAGCGAGACGCCCTCGAACGCGAACAAGTAGTCGGTGAACAACCGACGGCCCACCGCGTTGGCCGAGCCAAAGTCGCCGGTCGGGTCGAGCCGGGCGCCAGGGGTAATGAACTGCTTGGACAGGGTGGAGACCAACACCCAGATCACCATCCCGCCGCTGAGCAGCAAGGCCAGCGAGTAGCCCAGTCTCCCGACGCGGGAAGGTCTGCGGTGCTCGGTGTCTCCGGCCTCGTCGACGTCGAGCACCATGATGACGAAGACGAACAACACCATCATCGCGCCCGCGTAGACGAGCACCTGCAGCACGGCCAGGAAGCTGGCCGACAGCAGGACGTAGTTGACGGCAACCGCGAAGAAGGTGGCCACCAGCCACACCGCAGCCACGACCGGGTTCTTCCGGGTGACCGTGGCGATGGCCGAGACGACCGCCACTGCGGCGAACACGTAGAAGACGATTTCGCTGCCGCTCACGGAGCCCCCTGCTCGGCCGCGGCCCGCTGTTGGGCCACGAAGGTGCTGCTACGGATCTTCGCCTGGAACTCGTCGCGGAACTTGGTCAAAAAGGCCAGCGTGGGCCATGCCGCGGCGTCCCCGAGGGCGCAGATCGTGTTGCCGGCGATGCCGTCGGCGATGGAGGCGACCAGCTCGACATCGCCAGGCCGGCCCTCGCCAGCGTCGATGCGCTTGACCACCCGAACCAGCCACCCGGTGCCCTCGCGGCACGGTGTGCACTGGCCACAGCTCTCGTCGGCAAAGAAGTGGAGGATGCGCCAACAGGCCGAGACCAGGTCGGTGTCCTCGTCCATGACGACCACACCACCCGAGCCGGCCATCGTGCGGAGGGTTCGGCCACCACCCAGGTCGAACTTGATCCCGGGCTGCACCTCGACCTCGGCGATGCGCTCATCTTGCTGCAAGGCGTCGAACTCGAACGGAACGTCGAGCTCGGACTCGTCGAGCAACGGCATCGAGACGCCACCGGGGATGACCGCCTTGACCTTACGGCCGCCACGCATCCCGCCGCAGACGTCTTCGATGAGCTCGCGACCCGTGACCGACAGCGGCAGCTCGTAGACGCCGGGCTTGTTCACGTGGCCACACACCGACACGATCCGCAGCCCACCCGAGCGACCGACCCCGAGATCGGCGAACGCTTGCCCGCCGTTTTCGAGGATCCACGGGAGGTTGGCGATCGTCTCGACGTTGTTGACGATGGTGGGTTGGCCCCACAAGCCCTTGACCGCCGGGAACGGCGGCTTGAGCCGTGGCCATCCGCGACCGCCTTCCAGGCTGGACAACAACGCCGTCTCCTCACCGCAGATATAGGCTCCGGCCCCGCGGTAGATGGTGATGTCGAAGTCCATGTCGCCGCCGAAGCAGCGCTTGCCGAGGTAGCCCTTGGCATAGGCCTGATCGAGCGCTCGCTGGAGCACCGGGTACTCCCGCTGCATCTCGCCGCGGATGTAGATGTAGGCGTTTTGCACGCCCAGTGACCGCGCCGCGATGATCATGCCCTCGATGAGCATGTGCGGGTTCCAGAACAGGATATGACGATCCTTGAAGGTACCCGGCTCGCTCTCATCGGCATTGACGACCAGGTAGACCGTCTCGGCGTCCTTGGGGACGAAGCCCCACTTGACGCCAGTGGGGAAGCCCGCTCCGCCACGACCGCGTAGATTGGATGCTTTGACCTCGGCGTGAATCGACGCCGGGTCCATCTTTACGGCCTTGCGAGCGGAGGCGTAGCCCCCGTGCTTTTCGAAGTACTCGATGTCCTTGGCTTCGGGGACATCGAAGTGCCGACTGATGATCTTCAGATCGAACCAGCCCACGGTGTCAGCTCCCCAGTTGGGTCGGAACATCGCCATCGGCGAGCGCATCGAGGATTTGATCGATGCGTTCGATGTCGAGGTTCTCGAAGTAGAGAGGAATGTCCGGCTTGGCCCGCTCGGCGATCTGCGCGACCGGTCCGTAGCCACACGCGGCCAGGCACTCGACCTCCGACAACGTGATGTTGCCGTCCTCGGTCGTGCCATGGTTGCCCACGCCCAGCCGCTGGCGACAACGGTCGAAGACCTCGTACGCCCCGGTGATCTGGCAGCCGATGTTCGTACAGACCTGCAGGTGGAAACGCCCCACCGGCTTCTTGTTGAACATCGTGTAGAAGGTCGCCGTGCCCTTGACGTGGGCGGGCGGCAACCCGAGCCGCTCGGCAACGAGGTCGACGACATCGTCGTCGACCATGCCGAACTGCTGCTGCGCGAGATACAGAACCGGAATGCACAGCGCCTTGGCCACGTTCTGTGGAGGGAAACGTGGCCACAGCTCCTGGATGCGGGCCTCGATCTCAGGGGAGAGTTGCTTTGTCGTCACCTTGGGTCTCAGCCGCCGCGCACCCTAGGATGGGCCCCCCGACAAAGTCAACCCAAGGCGGGCCGTAGCGGCGCCTACGTGCACGCGGAGGTCACATCCGCGATTACCGCGGGCCGCTGCGAAACCACGCGACCCACCGCCGCCCGCGAGCCCGGGGCGGCAGCGATGTTCAAGCCCACGGCAACCCGCGTTCGTCAGCGCGAGATGGGGCCGTTGAGCGGCAGCATCAGTGCCATGCACACCGCGCTCGGCAGCGCAGCGCAGGCCTGGAAGTTGGCCGTGTCTCGCACGGCGGGATCGACCGCCGACAGCTCGACCGCCTCGAAGCCCAGCCGGGTGGCGAAGAAGTCGGCCGCCGTCGTGGTGGCCAGGTACACACAACGGACCCCGAGGTTGCGGGCCAGTCGGAGGATGGAGTCGCCGATGACCCACCCCAGGCCCTGACCGCGACGGCCGGCCTCGACGGCCAACCCAAAGAGGAAGGCGCTGTCGCCCACCGTCTGCAGGCTCACCGTGGCCGAGATTCCGCCGTCCGCGTTCCGAACCGTCAGGGTGTCGACGTTCTCCGCCGCGATTACCGCGGGCAAGGTGTAGCCCTCGAGCAGAGCATCGACCGAGGGAGCGTCGGCAGGCGTGCCCAAGGTCACGGGATCGCCAAAACCGTGCAGGAGACGATCTCCAAGGCCTCCGAAGGCACCCGACGACAAGATCACCACGGTATCTCCGGGCCCGGCCTGCGTCAGGACCTCGGACGCCAGCGCGTCGATGGACTCGAAGGCCCGGGCGTCGACTCCACGCGCGGCGATCGAGGACGCCAGGGCGACGGGATCGAGGCGCTCGGCCTCGGCAACCTTCCCCGGTCGGTGCAGCGGGGCGACGTAGACCTTGGTGGCCGCGTCGAAGCTGCCCACATAGCCCTCACCAAACTCTCGGCGATGTGATGAGGAACTGCGGGGCTCGAAACACACGTGCAGTGCCTTTTCGGGGTAGCGCCGCCGCATGGCCCGAACCGTGAGCTGGACCGCGGTGGGGTGGTGGGCAAAGTCGGAGACCACCCGAACCCCATGGGCCAGCCCCAGGAGCTCTTGGCGGCGCTTGACCCCCCGAAACCGCCGAATGGCCTCGCGCAGCTTGTCGGGGCTCACCCCTTGGCGCCGGGCCACGGCCGCGGCCGCCAGCAGATTGCCGATGTTGAAGCCGCCGATGAGCTGGGTGGAGACCTCACCGAGATCCTGGCCGCGCTCGAACAGGGAAAAGACGGTCCGCCGCGCCCCCGCCCGCGACCGCGGCACTGCGCAGTACTCGGCCGAGTCGACCTCGGTGCTCCCCGCGGGCAGTACCCGGTAGCGCAGCACGTTGCACCTGGCCTGGGCCGCGATGCCCAGCGCCTCGGCGCTGTCCATGTTCACGACCAGATCGTCGTCGGGTCCGAGGGTCTCCACGAACGCCGAGAACGCGGCCCTCACCTGCTCGAGGTCGTCGAAGATGTCGGCGTGGTCGAACTCGACGGACGTCAGGATGGCCCGACGCGGCCGGAAGTGGAGGAACTTGGACTTCTTGTCGAAGAACGCGGTGTCGTACTCGTCGCCCTCGAGGACGATGGCTGTCCCGCTGCCCAGGTGGGCTCCCGAGGCCAGGTTCTGGGGCACCCCGCCGATGAGATAGGACGGATCGAGGCCCGCGTAATGAAGGATGTACGTCAGGATCGACGTCGTCGTGGTCTTGCCGTGGGTTCCGGCGACCACCAGCGGCTCGCGGCCGGGCAGCAGCGCCCGGGCCAGCATGCTGGGAAAGCTCTCCAGCGGAATCTCGGCGGCCTGAGCCGCGGCCACCTCCGGGTGATCGGAGCGGCAAATGTTGCCCACCACCACACACTGTGGTCCCCACTCGAGGTTCGCGGGGTCGAACCCCTCGAACACCGGAATCTCGGCGGCCGCCAGCTGGTCGGACATCGGGGGATAGATGGCGCTGTCCGAGCCTCGGACCTCGTGGCCATCCTCTTTGAGGAGTCTTGCCAGGGCACCCATCCCGGTCCCGGCGATCCCGATGAAATGGACCTTCAAGGCGCGCAAGGATGTCGTTGGGACCGGGGTGGGTCAACCCGCCCCCCTGTCGGGATTCCTCTGTCGTCAAGGGGTCATGGACTACGCGATTTGCTGTAGGTGAATGTGGAAACGTCACGAGGCGGCTGCTCATTTTCGCCAGCCCGGGCCGATGGGCGCTGCTAGGCTCCGCGGCGGGTGAACGAAACCAGTCCACTGGAGCCCGAAGGCGGACCAGGAGAGGCCCGGCGGCAGTTCCGGAGCGCTCGCAAGCTGCGTTGGCCGGTCGATGCGCAGCCCGTACACCGCACCGCAGAGGGTGATCCCGGGCGCATCCGGGCGCAAACGCTAGGAATTAGCCTCGGAGGCGCCTTCATCGTCTCCGACGTGGTCTTGCCCGTGGATACCGACCTCCACCTGTGGGTGCATCCGCCGCAACCGCCGCCGGGCGGACCGACGGTGCTGCGGCTGTTGGCCCGGGTTCGGTGGACCAATGAGGTCGCCGAGACCCTCCCCCGTGGTTACGGGGTCGCGTTCCGCGCACTTACCGCAATGGACGAAATCGCGCTGCACACCTGTTTTTCACGGTCGGCGAAGGTGGTATGACCCATGACGTTGATGACGACTACGGGGCAGGCGCAGGGGCCGGAACGACGTCGAAAGCCGCGTTCCACCGTCGCCGTACCGCTCACGTTTTACGGTCGTGACCGCCGGGTGCTGCTCAAGGCCCGCACGGTCGACATGTCCGTCGCCGGAGCCCTGGTTCATGGATCCGGCCCGGTTCGGATCGGCCAAGCCGTCCACGTCGAGGTTGCCCGCGGCCAGGCCCGCAACCCATTGACCCTCCAGGGTGAGATCGTGCGCATTGCCACGCCCCAAGAGCATCGCCGTCAGCACGGCATCGCCGTCCGCTTCGTCGAGCTGTCGGAGCTGGATGAAGCGCTGATCGAGTCGATCATCACCGCCGCCAAGGGCTGAGCCTTCGCCACCGCCCGCCGCCCACCGGGGCGCACCCATCCGACCGAGCCCGGGCCCGCACGATGCAGCTCCCGTCGTGTCCGGCCGGCCGCCGCCCGAGCGGACGTGTGGTGGAAACGCCTTCACAGCGAGGCCGAACCGAGTTCGTGCTTCGTGGCTCGCCTGCGCGGACGGGTGGACGCGGCTGTTAGCATCGGGACCGGTGGGCGACGTCGTCGAGCTGTTCACGCGCTGGCAAGGCGGCGATGCGAGTGCGGGCAAGGCCCTGCTCCGAGCGTGCTTCGATCCTCTATATCGGTTATTCCGTAC
>JAHZJA010001496.1 GCA_022601155.1 Deltaproteobacteria bacterium
CACGATCCCGAGTGAAGACAGCAACGGCGAAGAACTCCAGCCAGACACGGGCGCACACTACCACGACGACCACGACGCCCCGGAGACACACGAGCGCGGGCCGACCGAACGACGATGAACCCGATCGCCGTGGCTCATCCGGTCCATCGGTTCGGACACACTGTTCTATGGCGCGCCGCAGGCCAACCAATCGCCCAACAACACCCGCTCTTGCTCCGTAGGACCTCCCGCCGGAGGCATCGACAGGTTGTCATCGGCCGCACGGGCAAAGATCCGCAGCGCGTACTCGCGCACCGCCGCCTCGCTCTCCAGGTCGAGTCCGACCGGAGCCCCGCGGCGTTCATCCCCGGTCAATGCCGCGCTATGGCAGGAGGTGCACCACGTGGTCATCAATGGCATGCCGAAGCTCTGCGCGTCGACGAAAGCATCGGGCGGGCACGCGCGACCGGGGATCGCACTGGGGGGAACATCCCCGCTCGTCCCCACCTCCGACGACTCCGAACCCGACGCCGAACTGCTGGCCTCGCCCGTCGTCACGGCCTCCATCGGGTCGACCAGGGCATCGCCTTCGCCGTCCTCGGCACAGCCGGCCACCGATACCCATGCCACGACCGCCCACCGTCGATCACGCGATGAAGGCATCGAAGGGCTCCACGTTGGGCAAGAACTCCGACGCATCGGCCCCCGCGAGGCATGCAAGGCCCGCGACGAACTGGTCGGCCTCCAGCGGCTGACCATCGGGGCTGACGTCACCCGTGTGCAGATCGATCCACTCCCCCTGCACCTGGTCGTTGGTCGCCCCGTAGGCCCGGCCTCCCGCCACCCCCGCGCCGAAGACGAGCGCACTGGTCACCGCGTGATGGTCCTTGCCGAGCGTCGCGTTGAGCCGCGGCGTCCTGGACATCTCGGAGAACACCACAACCGTGGTCTCGTCGAGCAGCGTGTTGCCCGACTGCGACCCGGGACGTGCGGTCAGCTCGGCGGCGAGATCCGCGAGACCACCGTACAGGCCGTTGGCCAGCGGTCCCTGCGGCGCGTTGTCGTCGTGGGTGTCGAAGCCGAGGTCGGCGCTGATGTTGACCGCCCACGCCAGATCCTGCTCGAGGGCATCGAGCGCGAGGTTGACCTGAGCCTCGAGCTGGAGGTCGTCGCCGGCCTGTCCAAAGCCCGCTGCGTTGGCCCGCAGCAGGTCGCCCTTGGCCAGCGACTCGATGAAGTCGTCGACCCGGTCGCGGTTGTGCCCACGCTGGCCGCGGGCCGCTCGCTCACGCTCCGCGCGAGCCTCGACCAGCTGCCGTATCAGCGCTTCGTCGTCGGCATCGGGCAAGAACCCCTCGTGGAAGTACGGCGAACCCGGTGCACGGGGGTACGCCTGCTCGGGGTCGAGCAAGACGACGATCTGGTTGGTCGCCCCCACCCGCCCGGTGCTCACGCCCAGCGGCCCGGAGAACGCGGTGCGCCCGAGCACGAGGTACGGCACCGGGTAGTCACGTCCGAGCTGGTGCCCGACCATCGCCCCCGCATCGGGGTTGAGGCCCGACGAGCTGCCCGTGAAGATCGTGCGGGAGCAGACATCGTGGGCGATCGATCGCGTGTTGATCCCGTTGACGACCGCCGCCAGCGGTGCGTACTGCTCGAAGAACTCCGTGACCCGTGGCCGGCTGTCGTCGACGAACACGGGAATGTCCTCGAACATCTGGATCTCGCCTTCGGGGGCGTCCACCGTGGCGAGGTCTGGCTTGGGGTCGAGCGCATAGCTGATGTCCCAGCCACCGCTGGCGAAGACCATCAGGAGCTTGCGGGGGGTCGTTTTCGTGGCGGCCTGCACCGAGCCATGGCCGGCCAGCAGTCCCGCCGTCGTGGCGCAACCGGCCCCGGCAAGGAAGGATCGTCGTGTCGTTCGCATCGTCGTCGGCCCTCAGTAGTAGATGATGGACAGGTCCTGGAGCATCGCGGTGAGCGTGGTCTTCCAGGCGTGTTGGATGTCGTCGGTCCGGTCCAGGGTCTGGGCGAAGACCTCGTAGATCTCGTCGATGGACCCGGAGTCGGGCTCGACGCGCTGCCCGAAGATCCGCAGCGACATCGCCGCCAGTTGCTCGCGCACGGCCTGCTCGTCCGTCGCGCTGGGATCGACGAGCAGTCGGCGGTCGCCCGCATCGGCGGCGAAGTCTCGCTCGACCACGAAGCTGGCCGACTCCGCCGCCAGCGTCCGCAACAACAGCGTGGTGGTGGCGTTGACCGTCACCGCGGGCTGGGTCACGAACTGCGAGTCCAGCCCTCCCCCCAGCACCCCGAAGCCCACGTTGGATGTCCGCGCCAGCGAGATCACGCCCTGACCCAACGAAGCGTCGAACAGCGCGACGTCGACCTCCCAGCGGAAACCCGTGAGGTCGTCCATCAGCAGCGCGAGCTGAAACGGCCGCGCCTTGTTGTAGCCGTGCACTTGTTCCGCGGTCTCGTCATCGAGGCCCTCGGCCACGCGGAAGGCCTCCCCCAGCACCACCTCGCGAACCAACGCCTTGGCATCGAAGCCGCTGTCGACGAGTACCGTCTGCAGCGCGGCGGCCTCGGCCAGCGGAACGTCTTCGACGCGGACCTGGTTGAAGTAGGCGTAGAAGCGCTTGGCCGTGCACAACGAGAACCGAGGATCGTCGGCGATGGCCCGCCCCAGCTCACCGAGATCCTCGGTGGGCTGGCCGAAGAAGCCAGGAGGGCGCCCGGTCGTCTGCTGCCAGTTGTTGGCCGCCTCGGGGGCGTAAAGCTGGGGCAGCGGGTAGCTGGGGGTCCCGCCCGCTTCGACGACACCGTCGAAGTAGTCGCCCACATCGGGCTCGGTGGGGAAGCCCGTGAAGTGGCTCGCGATGGGGTCGAGCGATTGATGACAAGCCACGCACTCGGGCAGGTTGGTCACCGCGTCCGAGACGTTCTCCGGCTCGCTCAGGTCGATCCCATCACCGATGTCGATGTCTTGGGTGAGGTAGTCGTGGCAGATGAGCGCCCGCGTGACGATGTTGGCGCGACCGCGGTTGTAGTTGGCGCCCGCCGACTGGTGCCGAAGATACAGCGCGTTGTCACTGAGCACCCCCGCGCCGGGGCGCTCGTCGGGGATGTCCACCACCTGCCACTGGGGGCCGCCCTCGTCGTAGCTGCTGCCGTAGAACGCCGCCGCCCGCGAGTCCACCACCCAGTAGTCCGCGGTCACCAGCTCCGTGTAGGGCAGGTCTTGGGTGACGACGTGCTCGGCCAGCCGAAGCGGCGCCCGCATCACCGAGTCTCCAATCGCTCCCGTAAACCACTGCTCGAGGGGCGGCACTGCAGGAAATCCGACGTCGATCCCGACCAGGAGCGCGTCGTTGTGGAGATCGCGGATCACCTCGCCAAACTGGGGCGCCTCCAGGTACTCGTCGACGATGGCCTCCACCGCGTCGGGGTCGGCCTCGACCCGCTCGATGTCGGCGACCGAGGGCCGAGTCCCTCGGAGCGCCATCGAGACCCGCACCAGGTGTTCCACCGGTTCGAGCATTCGCACGGTGCCATCGGTCGGAACTCGGTCCGTGTCACGACCGTCATCGCCGCCTTCGACGGGGGCGTCCGTCGTCGATCCCTCGTCGCCTTGTCCCCCCCCTCCATTGGAGCACCCCGCCTGCGTCAGCACGGCGGCAATCAGCCAGGGAGCCCATCCCCGGCCCAACCCGAAGCACTCAGGCAGCATCAATCGCGTCGTTTCCAGTGGCACTCCTCGAGCGTGTGCGATCGGCCGTCCCCCGGCCATTGTCGGAATTCCGTATTTTGTGGGGCCATGGGCGAGCGATCGGGGTCTCGGTACGTAGTCCTACGTAGCGGGGGTGATCGGAGGCTGCGTCGAGTCCGCGCTGCGCACCACCGCACACGCGCCGAAAAAAGTCGGCCATGCAGGAATCCACCGCCGATTCCCGGGGACTACCTCGATGCTGGGATGTCGGCCGAACCGCGAGATAGCGCGGCTTCCGACGGCATCATGCGCTGAAAATCCGTAGTTGGAGTTGGAGTTGGAGTTGGATGATGTCGATCGTTGCCGTTTTGCCGTGGGCTTGCGCCCTGAACCTCACCGTTGCCCCTGCGGGTGATCCCGATGCCGCATCTGCCAATGGCTGGGACGCTGCGGGCCCGACTGCAATGGACGGGCACACCGTGCCCGCCGATGCCTCCCAAAGCGACAGTGATGTCGCGGTCGATGAAGCGGCACCATCCACCGCGGCCCCGGCTGCGGCGACGGCCGAGCCCACTCCTGCACCGACCATCCCCACCGCCGCAGCACCACCGCCCCCACAGGACACGCGCTTCGGCGGCCGTGCCCCGAACACGGTCTATGTCGAAGCTGCCGGCCCGGCCTTCCTGTACTCGGTCAACTACGACCGCATGGTGCACAAGTTCCTCAGCGTCCGCGCGGGCATCGGGTACTGGGGCCTGCGAGCGACGGCCTCCACCGGTGACACCACCGCCGAGGCTCGGCTGCGCATGCTCAACATCCCCGTCCTGGGCAACTTCCTCGTCGGACGCAAGGGACACAACCTCGAGGCCGGCGCCGGCGTGAACCTGGCGTTCGCGTTCGGCTCGGCCACCGCGGGGTTCGGCGGGCGCGTCGCGAGCGGCTCGGCGTCTGCGTTCCAGCCATTCGGTACCGCCACCGTCGGCTATCGATACACGCCACCCAAGGTTGGCTTCAGTTTCCGGGCCGGGTTCTCCCCACTGTTCACCAAGGATGTGTTCGTGCCGTGGGGTTACCTCAGCCTCGGTGTCGCGTTCTGATCGGAGCAAGGCGATCAATGCACCCGAGCCGCGGGTACGGGTACCGCGTCCCGTGCCCGCGGCTACTTCTACCCAGCGGCGCACCCCGAGCCGCCCGTAGGGGCGGCACCGTGGCCCCATGTGGTCATCGGTTCGCCTCCGCCTTCGTTCCGGGTCGACAGCGGGCATCGCTGCCGCCGCCGACGGTCGGCCGCGCGTTGGTGCTACGCTTGCGCGTCCGATGCGGCGCTTCCCGACCCTGCTGCTGACCGCCGCCGTACTGGGCGGCTGTGGCAATGCAACCGGCTCGGTCGAGCTGGCCTGGGTCTTCGTCGATCGCGATGGCGATCCGATCTTCCCCGGCGGGGTGTTCTCGCTGGAGGACGAGCGCGACACCTGAGATCG
>JAHZJA010001497.1 GCA_022601155.1 Deltaproteobacteria bacterium
GGGCGTCGACGACGACACCGATGGATACACTGCAGGACGGGCCGGCCTCTACACCTGGGCGCTGACCGGCGCCACGTTCGACGACTTCGAGCTCGAGCGATTCTAAGACAACCGCAATCCCACCACGCGCGAGCCCCCAATGACCCGCGCGAGAAGTCGGCCCGCGCTCGTCCTTACAAAAGGGCGGGCGTCTGTGGTTTCGAGAGTTCGAGCCGGGACCGCTCGTGGGTATCTCGCCCGAGCCGCCGAGGCACGGTACCCAGGGCGGCCTGGACCGCCGTTGCTGCGCTTCGATGAACCCGTCGAGGAGCACGCACGCCAATCACGGCCGCGAAGCCCTCGACGCCATTGGTCTCGTGGGCTGGTCGCGTTCCAAGCCAAGGTCCCCAGGGCGGCCTGGATCGCAGTTGCTGCGTTTCGATGACCTCGTCGAGGAGCATGCACGCCAATCACGGCCTCGAAGCCCTCGGTCTCGTCGGCAGGTCGCATTCCATCGTCGACAGCCGAGCATCGACCTCGCAACCACGCGCGGGGGAGGGCGGTGATGGTACGCCCGGTCGATCTGCGCACACCGCAGGTATCGCGTTCGAGGAGGCGCGGAGCTGATCGGCGGGTCCGTGGGATCCTGGCAATGAGGCTCCGAAATCGTGGCCGTACAGGTCGCTCGGTCAACGCGCGACCAACGATCGGAGCTCTGCCCTGGCCTTGCGCAGTCGGCTCTTTATCGTACCCATTGGGATGTCCATGATCTCCGCGAGTTCGCGGTTGCTCAGCTCCTCCCAGTACGCCAACTCGACGAGTACCTGCTCCCGCAGTGGGAGGGTTCGCAATGCGAGCAAGACGCGATCCTTCTCCTCGTGGTCCAGCAACTGTTCAATTGGTGATGGCTGCTCGAAGTCTAGTGACACCACTTCGGCGATTGAAGATGTCAGAGGATCGAATCCAACATCGCGATCACGGTAGTGACGGTAGAGCACCTTGCGTGCGATGGAGAAGAGGTAGGAACGGAAGCTCGACCGCCCCTCGAAGCGGGCGATCGACCGCGAGCAGCCCAAGAACGTGTCTTGAACCAGATCTTCTGTCGATCCCAGCGTCTTGTTGAAGAAGAACCTTCGGATGTTCGTGCTGTATCGCTCTGTCAGCCGGTCGCCCGCGCGCAAGTCTCCACGCCCCCATGCCAGGGCAAGTTCGAGGTCTCCGGTTCCGCGGTCAGTCGCTCCGTACATTGGCATGGTCATTCGGCCTCGAGCTGTTGTCACGGTACAACCATTCGCCCCGCGGATCACTGTTGCTACGATCGGGCTCCCAAGAACAATCGGCCGTTTCCGCGCACTGCCGCCGATGCCCAGGGTCGGTGCTGGATGTACTCGGTCGTGGGCCCCTGTGCGTGCACAAGCTGCGAGCAAGTGAGCCTGTATGGGAAGCAACGGCCCCCTGAAGGGGTCATCGCGATGGCTGAACCTCGAGCGCTCTTTCGCCCCTCCGAGAAATTGCAAACAAACGCACCGATTGCTTAAACCGCGAGCACCTCCCATGGAACATCAGGGATGCATCCGGTCGACGTTGCACGCGTGAACCGATGGCCGCGCTCGGACGGAGAGGTTGAACACGGTATCCGCGTCGGGTTGCCGCGCTCTGTGCAATGCCTGGACGACCCGCACCTCCACGTCGTAGTCAGCACAAAAGGGCAGGACCCGTGGTCGTTGAAAGTGTCGGCAAGTCCACTTCGTCAGACGATGTAGTGCGAATGCTCGTGCGGGCCAAGCCTCGTGTGCCGTCTGGCGGTCCGAGCCATGCCGCGAGCCCGACCGCTCGAGGTGGGCAGGGCGCTCCAATTCCCGACACGGAGGACGAGATTGCGAGTTGGAGGGGGCGGTGCGTCGGTCGCTACGAGATCCACGAATACATCGGCCGGGGAGCCATGGGCGAGATCTGGGCGGGATTCGATGCTGCGCTCGGTCGCCGCGTTGCGCTCAAGCTCTTGCGTCGGCAACGAGCGAAAGAGGGACTTCGGCTGCGCCGGGAGGCGCAGGCTCTCGCTCGACTCTCACATCCGAATGTCGTTCGAGTACATGGGATCGAAGTCGACCGCGGGCAAATGTTCATCGCCATGGAGCTCGTCCTGGGGCAGACCCTCCGGCAGTGGCAAGACACAATGCCGCGCCCCAGTTGGAAGGCCTGCGTCCGAGCGTACATTGGCGCGGGCCGGGGCCTGGCGGCAGCCCACGGTGCAGGGTTGATCCACCGTGACTTCAAGCCCAGCAACTGCATGATCGACGGCGATGGGGAGGTCAAGGTCCTCGACTTCGGGCTGGTCAGCTGGGCGGGGACGGACCCGGCAGATGAGTTCGATGATGGTGTCACGGCCGAGACCTCCGGGGCCGGGGACACACTGTCGCGGTCGTTGACCAGGACGGGCGCCATCATTGGAACGCAGGCCTACATGTCCCCCGAGGCACTGAGGGGCGCATCATTCGATGACCGAAGCGACCAATTCAGCTTTTGCATCGCACTCTACGAGGCCGTCTACGGAGTGCGGCCGGCTGTGTCACAGACGACCGAAGGCCGAGACAGCCCGAGCACGAGAGTTTGGATTGCCCCGCCCAAGTACCGGAGCGCGGTGCCGCTGAGGCTGCGCAGGATACTGCTCCGCGGTCTCGAGGTCGATGCCGAGCGTCGCTGGCCGTCGATGAGTGCGCTTCTCCACCAACTCGAACGGACGGTCGCGCCTCGACAGTTGCACACATTGGTGGTCAGCGCCGCAATCGCGGTCTTCGGCGCGGGACTGGGTACGACGCACTATCTCGAAGCCGTGAACCGGTGTACCGGTGCCGCGGCACAGCTCGAGGGAGTCTGGGACGACACCCGGCGGCAGGCTGTACGAAACGCCATCCTCGGCACGAATCTAGCGTACGCCGAGGACGCGTTGATACGCGTGCAGACGAAGCTCGACGACTACACCACCAGCTGGGCGGCCCAGTACACCGACGCGTGTGCGGCCACTGCCGTCCGTAGAGAACAGAGCGAGGAGGACAGAAACCTGCGCATGGTCTGCCTGCGCGAGGGGAGACGACGCGCCAAGGCCACGGTGGACGTATTGATGGAGGCCGACCGCCAGGTCGTGCTCAATTCGACCTCGCTGGTGATGGAGCTACCGGAACTCTCGCGATGTGATGATGTCGAGGATCTCCGACAGCACAGTCAACGTATCTCGACGGTGAACGATGACCAGCAGTCGCGCGAAACCTCGATACTCCGAGCCGGGCTGGCGGCCGCGAAGGCGGAACGCCATGCGGGTCGATACTCTGTCGCGCTGGAGAAGGTCGAACCTGTCGCCAAGCGGGCCGAGGCACTCGAAGGCAACCCCCGGATCCAAGCCGCGGCGCTGCTCGAGCGCGGGCGGCTACTCGACGACAACGGACGACGCCACGAGGCCGAGAAAGACCTGACGCGGGCATTTGCGCTGGCATCAGAGCACGATCGAGACGATCTCGCGTTCGAAGCGGCGAGGAGGCTGAGCTCCGTGACAGGGGCGGACCCCAGCCGCAGCGCCGAGGCGCTGTTGTGGATCCAGGTGGCAATGCCGCTGGCCAGCGGCAGTCCGCGGAAACAGGCCGCGTGTCTCAAAGCCCGAGGGACTGTCCTGGCAGGCCAGGGCGAGTACAAGCTAGCCGAGGCCAGCTATCGGCGGGCCCTGCAGTTGGTGGTGCCGATGCGCGAAGAGACCTCGCGGGACATCGCCGTGTACTTGAACGACCTCGGGAACATGCTGAGCAGCCAGGGGCGCCACCAAGAGGCGCAGCAGCTCCACCAACGCGCATTGAACATCAGGGAAAGTACTCTGGGCCCCGGCCATCCGAACACCGCCATGAGCCTCAACAACCTGGGGATCGCCCTGGAAGGACTCGGGGACTACCAACGGGCAGAACGGCACTTCAGACGAGCGCTGCAGATTCGCGAGCGGACGTTGCTATCCTCCGACCCCCATCTGGCAATCAGCGTCGATAGCTTGGCGATCGTGCTGTACATGCAGCGGCGGTACGAGCAGGCCGAGTTCTACTACCGCCGCTCGCTCCAGCTGCGAAGGGAGGCCCCTGACCCCGCGCCTTTGGGCCTGGCCACGAGCTTGAACAACTTGGGCACCGTACTGAGCGCGACGGGCCACCAGCACGCGGCCGCACGCCACTACGAGCAAGCTCTGCGTCTAGAAGAGAAGATCCTCCGCTCCGATCACCCGGCGAAGGCGTTTCCGCTGATGGGGCTCGCTGAGAGTTCCTTGGCCCTGCGTGATTTCGCCGGAGCCCGTGACTATGCCGCACGGGCCGTGGCCATCTGGGCCGCGGCCGATGTCGACCCGGCACGACTTGCCGAGGCGCGGTTCGCCCTCGCGCGCGCCCTGTGGCCGCAGCCTGAGCAACGCTCGCGCGCGTCCGAGCTCGTGGAGCAGGCCCGCGCGACCTACACTCGTGTAGGGGCCGACGACCGACTTGCGGAGATCGAGCATTGGCTCGAACGGCGTGAGCCCTGAGTTCAGAGCGCAAGTCCTCGTACCCGCGGCGTCCGAGTTCGAACGGCTCGGAGCCGTCCACACCGATCGAGCTCGTGCGTGGTTCATCGTCGACAGCCGCTGGCTGGCAATGCCGTGGGCTCGGTGGTCCGAACGTGGACCCTCGAGTCGACCGACGGCTGCCCAGGGAGCCTGGTCTCGGCGGGTTGAAAGAATCCCGTGATCCTCCCATAGGGCGCCTTCTCCGCTAGTTGTCGTTTTTCCGATAATCAATATTATGTAAAGTAAAAGGTAGGAACACGCTGGAGCGGAGCTCACGACGGATCTGAGTCCCAGGCCAGGCTACAGCGCCGTACGTGGCCGACCCGGGTCGTTCAGCGACCGTAGCGGCGCCGCGGCAGACGTTCGGTGCGTCGCGCGTGGATATCCACCGTCCGGCCTTCGCCGCCGTCGAGCAGTCGGTGCTCGTACCGCACGAGCTCACCGATCCGCGGGACCATCACGACGGGACCGTGGGCGCGCTCGAGCGTGATCGCGACCGGATCGTCGGGCGATGGATCGAGATGAACGACGATGCCGCCGACCAGATCCAACTCGTCGTCCGGCGAGACGAACCGCGAGATTTGCTCGGCTGGTTCGGGCTCGGCTGCCGCCTCCGGTTCGGGCCGTGTGTGAGACTCCACCTGCTCCAGCTCGCGGCGTAGCTCCTGGGCCTCGACCTCGTACTCGACCGACTCGGCGTCCTCGAGTGCCCCGAGGTCGCGGCTGTCCTCGAGTGCCTCACGGTAGGCATCGGCGGCCTCATCGTAGCGCCCCTCGTTCTTGAGCGACTTGGCGCGACGCTTGCGTCGGTCGAACTGCTGCTTCTTCTTGCCCGAGCGCGCGCGTACGCGTGCCCGGATCCGTCGCGCGGCGGCCGAGGTCCGCTGAGCAGGCGCAGGCAGGTTCACCACCGCGGACTCGGGCCTTACCATGAGGTTGGCCTCGAGCTCCTCGTCGGCGAACTCGTAGACCGTCACGTCGTCGCCCTCCTCGGCGGTCCGGAGCGCCTCCTTGTCGGCATCCTCGGGCTCGAAGACCGCGATCTCGGGTGTTGGAGGTCGCACGAGATCGAGGTTGGCCTGCAGGCCTCGAATGTCGTCGCTGGTCACCCTCCGCAGGATCAAGGCGTCGAGGCGTTGCTGGGCCAGCGCGAAATCGTTGTCGTTCCAGGCGTCGACGGCACCCGCGAACACCTCATCGGCCCAGGCGACCCCGGCATCGTCATCGAAGCCGTAGGCGACGGCGTCACCCTGCGAGAACGCCTCGACGACGGCCCCCGTGCCTGCGGTGGCTTGCGAGACGTATCCCACGGGGAGATGGACGGCGACGCGGAGCACGTTGACCGGAGCGTCCACCCGGGGCAGCGGCATCGCCCTACGCTCGCGTCGCGCCCACCCATCGCCCTCGCCCAGCAGCCCCACGGTCACGGGCACCGCCAAGGCACCGCCCAGCGTCTCGATCGAGCGCGGCAATGGGATTCGCAGCGCATCGCCGCTGCGGCCGGGGGTGACGGGGCGGCCGGCCACGGTCACGCCCACCAGGCGCATGCCTGGTGGCGGCCGCAGCTCGAGGTGAGACGCCCGCTCGTTGCGGACCTCGTAGCGTGCCCGCAGCACGGTGCGCCCCAGCTCGGTGGTTGCCAGGCGAACATCGGCGACGTCGATCACCATGGACGGACCGGGCACGGGCTCGAGGCGCAACAGGTCCAGCGCGCCGTCATCGGCATCGACGCGGGTCCGGGTCAGCGCCGCGGTTGGACTGCCTTCGACCAGGCCCTCGGCCCAGTCAGGCAGCTGCCGCGCGGCGACCGGCGTCCAGGCGGAGAGGTCCGGCCGCACATCAACCTCGCCGTCCCGGGCCAGCTGCACCGCTGCATCACTGCGAAACACATCGTCGGGAATGAGCTCGGGCAGCGCCATCCGAGCCTCGGCGCCGCTGGGTACCGCGACCGACCAGCGCAGATCGACATCCACCCGACCCTCGGTGCTGGCTCCCAGCTCCACGCGAATCCGGTCGCCCTCCCGAGTCCAGCGTGAGACCTGCGGCCCCTCGACTTCGAGATCGTCGCCCACGTCGCGCGCGACGAAGGTCAGCGTGTCGCGGGACCCCTGCCGGATTTCCCAGCGTAGCCGTGCGCGGCCGCGGATCTCGGCATCACCCACCGTGAGCCCCATCCCCACATGGGCCACGACAACCGGACCACGGTCACCCGGAGGTGGTGGCGCGGGTGGCCCAAGGTGCAGCTGGGACGCCCCCGTTGAAAACCCCCCTGCCCCCCGTCGAACGACCGGTCGTTCCTCGGCGACATCGTCGATGCGCATCGGATCCGAGAATCCTTCGAGAGTCACCACGCCCCGCGGGGCGCCCATCAGCGTCAGATCGACGCCGTTGGCAGGATCGCCCGGGATGAGTGCCTCGACCTCCAGCACGACCGCTCCGTCGAGGCGCTCGACGACCAGGGCCCCCTGCCCCCCCGACCACACGGTGGCCTCGCTGCCGCCCCACCGGGCGCGCCGTAGGTGGGCGGTCGGGCCGAGGATCTGGTTGCCAAACCATGCATCCCGCTCGCTGTGCAGCGCCCAGCGGGCCACCACCTTCACTCCGCCTGGTGCGGGCGAGATGGTGACGTCGCGGCGCAGCACCATCGGCCCTGGTGCGCGTTCAGATGGCGGCTGGAGCGCTTCCCATCGCGATCCGTCCAGCTCTACCTCGCCGGGGTCGACGGGAATTGGCGCCAGCAAGGCCCACAGCGCGGACGTGAGGAGGAGGTCGGGCATCGCGACGGGGACAATGGCTCAACGATCGGACGGACGGGATGGGCCTACGTTGCCGTCGTCCCGTCGTGTACCGGTCCTTGGCCGCCACGAGGCCGAACCGTGTCGGCTACGCAGGGTTGGGGGAGTGCGTCAATCGCGAGTGTTTGTGCGGCGTCAGCGGACCGCGAGCCAAAACCGCGACAGCGGCAGCCAGATGCGATCGGCGCGGCCCTTGACGTTGCCCCGAGGGACGAACGGTACCGGCCGCTCCGCGCCCGGGTCGACGAAGTTCTCGCTGTCCGCGGCCCGATTGGCGGCGCGTCGCGCCAGGGCCATCGCCGGCTCGCGGGTGGAACAAAGGCCGGGATGACAGCGGATCCGGACCACCGTGTCGGTCGACTGCACGGGAAACACGAACACCACGCCCTCGTCCGAGGCCGCACCAAACGCGCCATCGAGGGCCGCATCGTCGGCGGCGAGGCCATCGGCCTTGGCCAGCGCCTCGACCTTGGCCGCCAGGCCCTCGGGCGGGGCCAGCCAGGCTTCCAGCTCCAGGCTGTAGTCGTCTCCCTTGACCGTGGCCTCGAGGCTCACGCGGTCGTACTCGGCCAGCTCGCGCCGGGCCGGAGGAGACTCGGGCAGGCCGTTGACGTCGGCGACACCCAAAAGACCCGTCAAGCGTCGGCGATCGCTCGCGGCCCGGGGCAAGCGCTCATGAACCTGGCCGGCCAGCTCGCGCAGCCGGGCTTGCTTGGTGCAGACCGCCTTGCCGCACTCGAGCACCACCACCATCTCGCGGGCAGTGTCGGCGGTGACGCTCAGCCAAGCATCGCCGCCATCGACCACCCACCACGCGATGCCCGTGTCGACGACCTCGGGCTCGGGTGCATCGGCGGCACTGGGGTCGATGCCCATGCTGCGCAGCGCGGCATCGCGGACCAGCTCGGTGCTCTCGTCCGGCTTGCGGAACGCCCGAAGTTTCACCTCGCCGCGTGGGCCGGGCTTGTCGGGTGAAGCAAACCGGCGGCTGTAGTAGTGGTCGCGCGGGTTGTTCCGCGACCTGAACTGCGAGCTGTAGTTGGTGTTGGCGGCGGTGGGACGGGTGAGCAGCTCGCGAGCTTCTCGACCACGGTTGGCCTCGAACCGGTCGAGGACCTCGCCCATCCTGGCCGCCAGGGCGGGCTCGTCGGGGCACACCGCGCGGCCACACGTCAGCGACACCACGGCGGCCGGCTCTGCCAGCCGCACCACGAGATGGCGGGTGACGGTGTCACCACCCACATGGAC
>JAHZJA010000128.1 GCA_022601155.1 Deltaproteobacteria bacterium
CGGCCGCTGGGCCGTCGGCGCGAGGCTCCTCGAGGCCGACGGCCGCACCCGCTTCGACGGTCATGCTTGGTGCAGTCGCCTCAGCCGCTTCGCGAGCTGTCGCGCCTCCGCGTTCAGCCCGGACGGCACCATCGCCATCATCGCGGCTTCGGACTCCCCCAGCACGTGCTTGCGTGACCGCAACTGCCCCAGCTCAAACAGCTGGCGCGGCGAGCTGGCCCGCATGACGTTCGAGGCCGGGACATCCGTCCCCACCGTGCGCGTGTTGCTCGAGCACGAACAGCGACGTGAGTTCGTGGTAGCTGCGAACGAGCGCAGGGTGGCAGCCGCCGAGGGCACCACACTGTCGATCTGGCCCGCTGTCGGCGACGGCGATCCGACCACCGTGGACCTCGACGGCGGCACGCCGAGCCGACTCGCGTGGTTGGGGAGCGACCTCGTTGCGACGCGGTGGGTCGACACCGAGCACTCCGAACTCGTGGTGTTCGATGGCGACAACGGCTACCGACCTTCGGCGAGATGGACCGTACAAGGGTCCCTTCAGTCGTTCGCGGTACATCCAGCCGGCACATGGATCGCCATCGGCACCTCTTGGTACCGGGCACGCACGACGGTCGAGGTCGACCTCAAGCGCGTCGAGATATACGCGCCCGATGGCCTCCGACACGCACGCATCGAGCTGGATGGCGTCCCTACCAGCCTCTCTTGGAGCCCTCGGGGCAACGCGCTGTTCGTCGCGGTCTCGGGCCTCGCGAGCCAAGACCGAGTGGTTCGCTACGCGGTGACGGCTGAGTCAGGCTGAGTGATGGCGGCTCTCCGAGGCGTGTCCGCGTCGTCCTCTCACCGGGCAGTGGGGGTCTCCCCCTACAGGTCCCCGTAGTCTCCCCCCTCGATTCTACTGGCGGCAATTGGGGCGGGTCTCCGCACCCAACGGCGGCCCGGTCGCCGCTCATGTCGACCACTGCGGGTCCACCGTCCCTGCGGGACCAGGGTGATCGGGAACCTCGGCGCGAAGACGTCGAAATTGAGCACATGGGCTCTACCGCTGGTGCCCGTGTCTGCTACCAAGACCCCATGCGTCCCTTCGCTCCCGTGGTGTGGCTGCTGTCCATCGGAGCATGGTGCTCCTGCGCGGCCCCTGCCCACGTGACACCGCCGCCCGAGCCCGCCATGTCCCACGACGTATCGGCCCCCAATGACGGCGCTCCCGCGTGCCACCCCTCCCGTTTCGATCGCAGCTCCGATGGGTTCACGTGGATCGTCGGCGACGCCACGATCGAGTTCCGCACCCACGAGACGGTCGAGGCGGAGTACGCCTACAACTACCGACGTCGTACAGCTCGGATCGAGTCGATCGACGACCCTTCGATCTTCCTCGAGAGCAGTGCCTATACCGAGACCGACTGCGGCGCCCCTCCGGACTCGGAGGGCAACGACGTGTGGTGTCTGGTCTCGCATGGGCTCGTCGGTGCACACTCTCTGTTCCCGCTCATCGAGACCCACCGCCCGTGTGAGTCGGGGCTGGAGCTACTCGAAGCGTTCGCGCTTCACTCCACCTCTCCGACCTCCTTTCGAGTCGCGCTCGCCACCTACCCGGGTGCTCTGTACGAACAGCTCGGGGTCTCGAGCGAGGAGATGGCGGAGCAAGGGATGGAAGCGGCGCTGATCGAGAAGATCGACGTGTATGCCCACGCGGCGGAGCAAGCCGACCAGGGCTACGACCGTCCAGAAGACAATGCCAAGTGTGCCGCTGCGCTCGAGGAGGCCAGGGTCCTGCTCGCCCCCCATCTCGGACTCGCAGCGGCCTGGAAGGCCGACCTCGTCGCAGCGCGAGCGCTGGCGGGCCTGCAGCGACGCTACCCCTACACGCTTGTCGGGCCCCGAGAGACGTTCTACGACGTGGTCGATACCAACGCAGATCCGTGGACCGTGCAGCCGACGGCACCACCCTGGTCGACGCCGTGAGGGTCGGTGCCGGCGAGCGACGATGTCCCCGTCGTGTGTGCAACTGAGACGAGAGCTCGATCCGTTGCCGTCGCGCCGCGAGACGGCAGCGCTTGATGGGTGGACTGCCGACAACGTCGCGGTCGTGTCGGTCGATCGCCCGTCGAGGCACCCGAGCCCCACACCGAGAGGCGCGCGCGGGGCATCGGGGTTCGCCTGACTTCCAGGTCGAGATGTGCGACCGTGGTCCGATGTCGATTCGCGAAGCGATGACGTGGAGCCTGTGCTTGGGTCTGCTATCGAGCGGGTGCGCGCCAGATCTCAACAGGGACACTGACCTCGAGCCACGCATGGCCATTCCGACCCCGATCGGGGGGTCATCGAGCGACAGCAGCTCGTCGGGCGACAGCAGCTCGGGAGAGGACACCGGGGTGGTGGTGGTCACCGAGAGCTCGGAGGGCGGCTCCGAGGACACGGGAGAGCCGGAGTGGACATCGGAGGTCGCACAGATCGACTCGTGGTGCCACGAAGACGGCAAGTGCGATTGTTGGCAACGTTTCCGCTGCTACGAGACCAACGACTGTACTGGCCCCTTCGCCATCGACTCCAATGGGTTGTGCGCCACCATTCAGTACGCCAACCAAACCGTCTGTGCGCAGGGCGACGTCAACACCGTCCGGTGCCAGGACTGGTGCGACGAGACCTGGGCCGGCCCCGCAGGCGACTGCTACACGATGTCCTGCACCACGGCCGAGGACTGCGTCAGCCCAGGGCCAATTGGCATGCAGTGATCGCTCCCACGTCCTACTCCGCGTCTCGATGACGCAGGTGGAGGTGCTGGACCTCCACCTCGTGGCCCGTCCTCCGCAAGAGCGTGGCGACCTCTTCGGCGAAGACGACCGAGCGATGGATCCCACTCTTGCAGCCGAACGCGATCACGCTGGCGGGCTTGTCCTTGAGCACCTTCTTGACCCGCTCGTAGCAGGAGACGAAGACCGTGTGGTTGCCGTCGGGTCCGAGGACGGTCTTGCGCACCAGCGAGTCGGTCCCCACGGCTCCCTTGGGTAGGTGATTGCGAGGGTTGGCCAG
>JAHZJA010001498.1 GCA_022601155.1 Deltaproteobacteria bacterium
CACCGTCGGCGACCGAGCCCCGGACGGGTCCACGATGACCGCCTCGGCCTCGGGACTCTCGGGCGTGGGACCACCGCGTGGCTGGGGAGCCACGACCGGGGCCGCTGCAGCTGGCGTGCCGGCCACGACCGGCTGTGCACCGGTGGGGGTCGGCGATAGTGCCTGCACGCCCATCACGGCGACCTTCACCGTCAGCAAGGCACCGATGCCCAGCCCAACGCTGGCTGACGCCGACTTGCCCCACCACAGCAGCACAGCCGCCGCCGCCCGGGGCGGAGCCGGCTGTGGCTGGGCCGGCGCGGCACTGACCCGCTCTCCGGCCGCGAGCCGCTGGCGAATCGCAGCGAGGTTGCGCGCAGCCGATCCCGAGGGAGGCGCCAGCGTGCCTTCATAGGCGTCCCAGTAGAGGCCCGGCGTGTCGTCGGTCTTCATCGGTCCCTCCGGCGTTGGGTCGCGGCGTGCCGCGCAACGACGCGTTCGAACCGGCGTCGCGCGAGGCGAAGCCGTGAGTAGGCGGTGTTGAGCTTGATACCCAGCGTCTGCGCGATCTGGGGGACCGGCATGTCTTCGAGTTGGGCGAGCACGAACACCGCACGCTGCTCGGGCTCCAGTGCGTCCAGGAACCGCGTGACCAGCTGCGCCGCGTCGCGCCGTGCAATGACCTCGTCGGCATCGACACCCGGCGGCTGCACCACCGCCAACATCGGGACCCCACGGCGGCGCTTGGCGTGGACCTTGAGCGCGACATTGCGGGCGATCCCGAGCACCCACGCCCGGACGGGGGCCGCGTGGTCGAAATCGGGTAGCCGACGGTGCACCACAATGAACACGTCTTGCGCGGCATCGTCGACGTGGTCGATCGGCACCCCCAACGCTCGCAGGCATCGCCAAACACCGTCGTAGTGGCGGGCGTACACCTGCTCGAACGTCCGATCGCCGTCCACCCCGGTCACGAGGCGCAGCGGCGTTGGGGTGTTGGGTTGTGCAGCGCGGCCCACGAGTGGTTCGTCCTCTCGCATCCTCCACGCGGGTCCGATCCGTCAACGAGATTTCCTCAGAGTCCTCAACAATCGAAAATCATGGGCGTTTTACCGTTCCACAAATGCGGCCCTACGGCATTTTCAGCGTCTCGACCCGCTTGACCCGTTCGCCCCCGCGCCAACCGAGCCCTACCCGCGCAGCGGCATCGAACGTCGCACCGACGCACATCGAGGGTTCCGCACGAACGAAGCCCTGGAGCAAGCACCGCCGACCGGGAATGCGACCCTGCCGCATCACGTACGTCGGTACACGTGAGGAGATCGCGGAGGTGCTCCTACACGTTGGACTTCCTCGGACCCCACCCGGTCCGAGAGTGTGCCCGACGACGCATCAGATCCGATGCGCCGCCGCTGCTCGTTCCCCACCACGCCACGCTTCCGACCCGCTTCCCCCACCATGAACATCGACTTCTAGAAATTCCGCGCCGCAGCGTCCCTGCTCAGTGCGTCGACCGGGTGTGACTTCCCGGGCTCCGACGAGACCACCAGCAGCACCACCACCACGAGCACGACCGGTGGGACGGGCGGAACCGATGATCCCACCGGTGGAACCGCAGGCCCGGCCACCGGCACGGGCGACAGTACGGGGACCGGCGCCGACGAGACGGCGGCCGTTCCGTTCTCGTGCGAAGACGGCTCCGAGATCTCGCCCGACCAGGTCTGCGACGGGACCCCCGATTGCGAAGGTCTCGAGGACGAGGCCCAAGAAGGCTGTCAGTTCGTCTGCGACGACGGGGCCGTCATTCCGGGCATTTGGATCTGCGACGAGTTCGCCGACTGCGAAGGTGCCGAAGACGAGATGACCGACGAGTGTGCTCGCGAGGTGTTCGTCTGCGACGACGGTACCGAGGTCCCCGCCTCGTTCCAGTGCGACCTGTTCGACGACTGCAAGGACGGCAGCGACGAGGTCGAGTGCTTCGTCTGCGACGAGGGTGGCATTCCCAACGAGCAGGTCTGCGACGGCACGCCAGACTGCGAAGACGGCTCCGACGAAGTCGGCTGCTGACCCCCGTCCCCACGCCACGCCAATGCGCAGCCCCACGAAGATCGGGTTCGGATTGGCGTGGCTGATCGTGCTCGGATGCGGCGAGTCATCCCCCGACGCCCACCCCCAACCGACCGACGAGCTCCACGCCGAGGCCCCCCTCGACGTTCCGGAGCCCGCGCTCCCGACTCCCGCCGCGGCGACGCCTGCGGCTCCCATCGACGACGGAGTCGAGGCCCCCCGGCCCCTTCCCGCGTCGTGGACGTTCTTCCCCGCCGTCGACCCATCTGCGCAGGCGGCCGTGACGGAGGGCGCCGATGCCCACCGAGTGCTGGAGACGCTCGCGGCGGGTCTGGCTCCCTTTCGCTGGGACAGCGTCGACGACTGGGACAACCTGGGCTTCGTCCGGATCGGGCTGGATCCTCCGCTGGGATTCGTCACCCAGGGCGACGGCGAAGTGACGGCCCAGCCCGATGGACAGACCCAGCTCGGCTGCGCGGGTGGGTATCTCGAGGGCGCTCGGGCCCTGCTCGTTCCCGACCTGCGGATGGATCAGCTGCGCAGCTGCGACGACCAGGTCTGGGAGACGCTGGGGCTGCCCCCCAAGGCATGCACCGACGAGACCTTTGGTCTACGCGCCATTGCCAACACGGCCCGCGTCGCCCATGCCGCCGAAGCGCTCACGGGGCCAGGTAAAGCCATCCATATCGAGCCATCGGGCCCCCACGACTTCGACATGCTGCTCCCCAAAGGGCCGCTGCACCTGTGTACGGTCTCGCACGAGTCGACCACGCACGACCGTCTACGCCTGTACCACCACCTGATGATCATCCTGCGTGCTCGCGGCCGTCGGGCGCTGGCGATGTTCGACACCACGGGGTACCGGGGCATGACCCTACGCCGGATCACGCCCCGACGCTTGGTCTCCTACGTGCGCTCCGCGTTGGCGACCAACGACACGTACCGCTACGACCCCGGCTCGACCCACGTGGACTGCGTCGAGATCACCCGCCGCCGGTAATCCGAAGCACCTCGTCGCGGTCGGAGAACGGCACGTCGGTATCGCCGATCCGCTGGGTTCGCTCGTGACCCATGCCCGCGATCACGACCACGTCACCCGCGGTCGCATGGGCAATGGCGTGCTCGATGGCGGCCCTGCGCTCGACGATGATCTCCACCTGGGCCCCGCCGTCCACCGTACGGGCGCCCTGGGCAATGGTGTTCGCGATCGCGGTGGGGTCTTCCCTGCGCGGGTTGTCGGCGGTGATCACCATGCGGTCGGCACCGCGGGCCACCGCCTCGCCCATCGGCCCCCGTTTTTGCGGCGTGGCCCCGCCCCCGGCTCCAAACACCACGATCACCGCGCCTGTGGCGACGGCCCGCGCCGTGTCGCAAGTCCGCTGGAGTGCATCGGGCGTGTGGGCATAGTCGACCACCACCGTCGGATCGCGCGCGAGCACCTCGAAGCGCCCGGGCACCCCCGGACACTCGGCCAGCCCGCGGACCACCGCCTGTGGCGGTACTCCGGCACTGAGGCAGGCCGCGGCCGCAGCCAGGGCGTTCTCGGCAAACACCTCGCCGACCATCTTCACCGCCAGCGTCCCACCCAGCGCATCCGCCAGCGCCGACGGGGCCAGCGCGATGGTGGTGCCGCCGCAGTCCACCGTCACCGAGGCTGCCTCGAGGTCGGGGGTGACAACGGCGGGGCCCCGCGAAGGCACCCGAAACCACAGCCTCCGGACATCCTTGGGGGTGGCCTGATCGATGAAGCCCGCGTACTGATCGGCTGCGTTGAGCACCATCGGCTGGCCGGGCCCCAGGTGAAGGAACAGCTGGGCCTTGGCCGCCAGGTAGTCCTCCCAGGTGCCGTGGGTCTTGAGGTGATCGGGCGAGAGGTTCGTGAACACCCCCAAGTCGAAGCGCCACTTGCGGGCGTAGCCGATCTTGAGACCGTAGCTGGTCGTCTCCACCACCACGTCGCGACAGCCCGCGTCCTTGCCCCGCTCGATGAGGGCCGCGAAGTCGGCAAAGGTCTTGCCCTTGGGCACCTGCTGCTCGTCGATGAACGCACCCGTGGTGCCCACCGTGAGCACATGCCGGCCATCGGCACGCAGGCACGCCCGAATCAATGCACACGTGGAGGTCTTGCCGTTGGTCCCCGTCACCCCGTAGGTGAACAGGGGCTCGGCCCAGGCAAAGGCAGCGGGGACCGGACGGCCAGGCGAAGACATCGGGACGATCGTAGTGGCCCTCGCCGCTCAGGGGAACCGCAGCTCGACCCCCGCAAACCCACGGCCCGCCGCCGCCGACACCCGATAGACCTCCTGCGTACCGGACAGGACGAACGTGGGGCGCTGCACGGGCACCACCAGCGTGCCACCGACGATGAAGCCCAGACGACGCCACGGCATGATGGCCAGGGCGGGGGTCACGGTGACGGCCACCCACGGCTGCAAGGCCACCCGGCCCTGCTCGAGGCCTTGACCCTGTCCCTGGCCTCGCATCGCCCCCACCTCGATCCCCGCGCACGGCAACGGCTCGAGCCACGGGAGCGACGGCACGGGCACCACCGCGCAGCCGCGCAGCTGCCCCGTGAACAGCTGCAAGTCCAGCTGGGCATTCGGAGCGATCGTGCGATCGCGAGGCAGCCACGCCGCGCCCAACAGCTCGACCCGAAACCAGCGGTGCGCCAGACCCACGGCGACGGCCGCCCCCGCATCCACGCCGGGCAGCACGCCACCCCCCACGCGGACCTCGGCCCGCGCCAAGCCACGCACCACGGGCTCGGACGCCGCGGTGCCTTCCTTGTCGGCACGGGCGACGGTGAGGTCTCGGGGGTCGGTGA
>JAHZJA010001499.1 GCA_022601155.1 Deltaproteobacteria bacterium
CGAGCAACTGTGTGACGCCCTCGACTACGCTCACTCCGAAGGCGTCGTGCACCGCGACATCAAGCCGGAGAACGTCTTGGTCGATCGTCGAGGTCGGGTGCGGATCGCCGACTTTGGCCTGGCCAAGCTGCAGACCGACCCCGAGATCCGCTCGCTGACCGCGAGCCGAGTGGTGATGGGCACGCCGCAGTACATGGCGCCCGAGCAGCTCGAGACTCCCACCGATGTCGACCACCGAGCCGACCTGTTCGCGCTGGGGGTGGTGTTCTACGAGATGCTCACCGGGCATCTTCCCATCGGTCGCTTTGCCCTGCCGTCCGAGCTCGACCGCGGTGACCCGGGGCTCGACGACGTGGTCATTCGAAGCCTGGAGCGAGACCGTGAGCTGCGGTTCCAGCACGCCAGCCAGCTCCGCGATGCGCTGCGGTCGGGCAGGGTGGACGATCCTTCGCAGGGCACCATCCCCGCTGGCGCACGCCCGCGACAGGCCCCGCGTCGGAGCATCCGGGCCGCCGGGGCTGCGGTCGGGCTGGGGGTGGTGCTGGCGGGATCCATGTCGTGGGCACTGTGGCAGCCCAGCGATGCCGATCCGCAACCTCTCGCCGCGAGCGACTCCGCGGCCGTGGTGCCCCCCGCAGTGGTGCCCCCGGAGCAGCCGCCCGACGCGACGGCGATCGAGCCCGCAGCGGTGTGGACCGAGCGCTGGCCCGACCGCGAGCTTGCCTTCCTCGATCCGACCGTGCCGATCGTCGTGGGCATCGACTGGGCGGAGATCCGGCAGGCGCCGCTGGCTTACCCGGGCCGTGCCGCGTTGGCACAGATGGGGGCGGAGCTCGCGACCGCGTGCGGCGAAGACCCTCTGGCGGCCACCGACAAGCTCCTCGCTGGCATCGACGATGAGAACAAGCTCGTCGAGGTTGTCATCTCCGGCCGATGGACGACCGAGGCCCTGGTCGCCTGCAATCTGAGCATCGATGACGACGGCGACACCAAGCCCGTCGTGACCGAAGTCGGTCCGTATCGCCGGATCTCGTGGAAGGGCGGCGATACTCCGCTCAGCGTGCTGGTGGCGGACGATGGACGCGGGCACATGCTGCTGTCGACCGACGAGACCCTCGACGAGGCGGGTGTCGCCGAGCGCTTTGCCCGACGGGGTGACACCACGTTGTGGCAGCGGCTGGCCGACAAGGTCGACCGTGATGCCCCCGTGTGGATGTACGCGGAGTTCGACGATCCGCGCAGCCCACTGGCCATCCGCGGCGGCTACGGCAGCCTCGGCTTTTGGGACGACATCACCATGGATCTGTCCTTGGTGTTGTCGCACCCGGGGCAGGCCAGCAACGCGGAGCAGGCCGTGCGCGGATGGGTGGCATCGGCCGCCCTGCTCAAGCCAGACGTCGAGATCTCGCTCGACATTGGCCACGAAGGCGACACGGTGTGGGTCCGGGGGCCGTTGCCCTGGCGCTTGCTCGACATCGGCGAGGCGATGTCGCACTTCGGCACGGGGAAGAACGTGGTGATCACCGTCGGTGATCGCGAGACGGCGAAGGACCTCATCTCCGACTCGCTACCGCCGCAGCCAGCGGCGGCGACATCGGGCGGCGAGTCCACCTCGGACTGATGCACGAACTCATGTGGTCCGCCCGCTGTCGGCGAGGCAGCGGGCGAGCGGTCGTTCGAGCGATGCGCTCGCCGTCGACGAAGGCGGTGATCAGCCCTCGGGCGCGGTCCCGACTGTGACGGTGCCGCCGTCGGCGATCCAGCGGAAGTTGTCGATCAGCGCCGTGGAGTCCCAGGCGTTGTCGCCCGTGTCCCAGATCGCAAAGCGGATCGTCACCTCGCTTCCAGGATCGACGGGCGCGGTGGTGGCCAGCCAGCTGGTGGCCCCCGCGTCGTCCCAAACATCGAAGCCCGTGCCTTGGAGCTCGGCCGTGCCGAGGGGACAGCCCGCACAGACGTCGAAGAACGCGATGTTGACGCTCACCGGGTTGTTCTGGGCATCGAACGACACGTTGCCGTTGATCGCTCCGGGCGGGGCCGGGTTGACCCACGCGATGAACTGGTCGTTGAACGCGGTGCAGACCCACTCGGGATATTCGAACGAGTAGAAGTCGAAGCTGAACGCGTAGCCCGTGGCGTTGGTGGGGGCGCGCAGCGTCACCTCGAGGGCGATGTCGTCGTTGATCGCCGACGAGCCCGGGCAGGCAGGGACGTCCTGCGGGAAGCCGGCTGGGGCCGCGCTCCCCCCAGAGCCCGCGCACGTCAGGCTGTTGCACGAGTTGGCTTGTCCGGGGATTCGGGCGTGCCCCGACGAGAGCACCAGCACGCTGTTGCCCTCGAGTGGGGTCACGTTGGGCCCGAAGTTACCCATCAGGCCGTGCTGGAGCGGGGCGTTGATCGGCGCGCCGTTGGCCCGCACATAGGAAGCACTGACGATGCCCCAATCCATGGGTCCGGTGGACTGCTTGCACAGTCCGATCGCCGCGGCTCCGTCGAGGGGGTCGACGCTCCCGAGGGCCAGCGCGCCGTCGCACGGCGGGTCCACGTTGTCGATGAAGCCATCGCAGTCTTCGTCGGCGGGCTCGGGGATCATGCCCATGTCGTCGGGCTCGGTGACCTCCACCTCGATGGCGCCCGGATTGACGTTCGGGTCGCAGTCGTTGCAGTCACCCTGCGCGACCGAGAAGCCGTCGTTGTCCTCGTCGGCATTGGGGTCGCTGACGCAGCCATTTTGGCTACCGCCCAGATCGGGAAACCCACCGACATCCCACACCGTGCCGATGTTGTTGCCGTTGTCGGCCTCGTCATCGCCGCTGCCGTCGGCCATGTCCGTGTCCATCGGCGAGCCACCAGAGCCGGTCGAGCCTCCGCTGGTCGATGTCACCGGGGCCATCGGCAGCGTGTCGATCCCGCTCTCGCTGGACGCATCCCCATCGGCCTGGCCGCAGCCAGCGAGTGTCAATCCCATCGTGGCGCTCAACGCCACCAGCCATGAGGCCGTCGGTGCGTAATGCATAGTCGTCCGTTCCCCCAAGCCGAGCCGCAAAACTCGAACCCATTTGTTTTCGCACGCGGCTGCCCGTGCCGTCCACCAAGATGGCCAATTCGGTCCATTGTGGCGGCGCTTTGGCCCGGCTGGCCTCGGGGTGTACGTCAGTGTCTGGTCAGGTAGGTGTCGTTGCCGCGGGCCGAGGGTGCTTCACGATGCCAACCGGGGTGGCAACCGTGTGCACGCGGGCATCACAGATGCGGTGCGGCGTGGAAGTCGTCGACGCCGTGAAGATCGGCAAACCGTCCCGTCGACACCCTACGCCAGTGCAAACCACCGTCGTGGGTGCGCAGCACGGCTCCTGCGGCGCCCACGGCTTGGCCTTCGCCATCGGCGCGCAGGTGTAGATCGAACAGCGCGCCGTCGGGCTCCAGTGTTTGCTGTAGGTGGGCCCCACGGTCGTCGATGCGGAGCACCAGCCCGGCCTCACCCACCGCGACGATCGTCTCACCGTTGGATGCCAGGTGCACCGCGTACAGATCGAGATCGGTCACCGGGGCGATCGCGGTGAAGCGCGTGCCCGCATCATGGCTGACGAGGATCTGCCCGGCCTCTCCCACCGCGACGATCGTGTCGCCATCGTGGCTGACGGCGACGTCGTGGAGGGCTCCGGCCGTGGTGGCAGCACGGGCCAGGGACAGCGCTCCCCCGGCCTCGCTGCGCCACAGGCTTCCGTCGAGTCCGGCCAAGACCGCCAGCCGTCCCACGTCGTCGGTGGCGACCGCCGTCCAATCGACATCGGGGCTCGAGACCTCGTTCCACACCACGCCGCCGTCGGTGGAGTGCCGCACGGCCCCGTCGTAGCCAGCCAGCCACAGGGTCTCGCGACCCTCGGGAAGCCCCTCGGCCACGGCAATCGACTGCAGGTCGGCGGTCACGCCCACCGCCAACTCGCTCCACTGCTCCCCCGCGTCGTGGCTGACGAGCACCGTGCCCGCATCACCCACACCCACGCCGTCGCGGCTCCCTTGCACTCGATGGCGTTGAAGTCGGTACGCAGTCGCAGCTGATAGGTGGAGACGTCCTCGTTCGAGGTCAGGCGCACCATCTCACCGTCTTCGCCCACCCGCCACGAGCTGGGCGGCGGGGGGTTGGGGTCGTTGGGGCTGTTGGGTCTGTTGGGGCTGTTGTCGGTGTCGTCATCCTCCTGGGCGCACGCGGGCACGAACAGAGCCGTCATCAGGAGCCAAGGAGCGATGCGAGCGTACATGACAGTCACGATAGAGGGCGGCGCCGGCCGGGGCCACCGCCGCGAGCACGCTTTAAGGCCCGATTAAGGGGCTCGGTGAGGGTCACCGCGGCATGCTCGTCCGTGATGACCTCTCGTCTTCACGCGCAGCGACGCCGCCGCCTTGGCCTCGCCACCGACCCCTGGCGCCGTGTCGAGACCCGGCAAACCCGGCCATGGCGCACCTGCATCCACTGCGCGCGGACACGGAGGATCGGCAACGACGAGCTGGCACACCAACGACCACGCAGCGGCGGGCACCCCACCGGACGGTAGGACGAACGTTCGGCGGAGCGTCCGCCGCTGCGACCCTTCGTGGTCGCGGCGCGGGCAGAGGGCCTACGGCCAGCGAGCGACGCACAGTGCGTGCGGACCAGACTTGCTGGCCTTGCGCGACTCGGTCTTCTTGGAGGGCAAGCCGATCACGATCGCCTTGTTCTTCCACAGGGCGGCCGTCCAGTACTTGCCCTTCTTGACGTAGGCGGCCAGCTTCTTGGCGACGGTGGGGCTGGCGAGCTTCCAGTCCGGGACGCCCACGAACTTCTGCTTGGCGAGGTTGCGGCAGTAGTTTCGGGCCGCGACGTGATTGCCGATGGGTCCGCGCTTGTCCAAGGTGAGGTAGCGGCCCACGCGAATGGTGCCCGGAGGCGTGGGAGGAGGCGTCTCGGAGTCGCCTGGCGAACCCGACGGCCGACGGCTGGACGGACCCGAGGGCTCTTGGCCACCGCTGCCACCGTCGGAGGAGCCTCCGGAGCTCGACTCCGTCTCGGGGTCGCCGTCGGTCGTGCCCGGCTCGGCGGTGGTGG
This sequence comes from Deltaproteobacteria bacterium, assembly GCA_022601155.1. Taxonomy (GTDB): domain Bacteria; phylum Myxococcota_A; class Polyangia; order Nannocystales; family Nannocystaceae; genus Paraliomyxa. The sequence continues at coordinate 5,084 of JAHZJA010001499.1, forward strand.
TGCCTTGGGGCGTCTGTACGGTCGTGCCGCCGGTCGACGCGTCGCCCCCCGTGCTGGGTGACGCGGCACCGGTCGTGGACGAGCTCGCACCCGCGGCACCATCGTCCGACGCTGTCGGGCTGGCGGTGGTGGAGCCTCCAGCTGGAGTCGCCGGGGTACCTGCGTCCGCCTGCGGTGCGACCCGCTGCGCCCGCGTGGTCGGGGCGGGATCGGTGTGCTGTTGCGATGGGCCCCGGGCGAGCATGTACAGCAGCCCCGCGCCCACCACCGTCACGCCGCCGATGAGGAGCCAGGCCCGTCGCTCGGGGCGGGTAGGCCGACGCTCTTCCACCGAGATTCGAGGATGCGTCGGCGGTAGCAGGGTATCGACGTCGGCCTGAGACCCGGAGGTCTCGGACGCGTCGTCTTCGTTCTGTTCGACATCGCCGCTGTCGTCGTCGTCATCCTCGACGTCGTCGTCATCGAGCAGCGGTATGCCGGGCAGGGCACTGACCGAGACGGTCGGAAGGGCGGGCTCCTCTTCGTCCTCCTGCTCCCGGGGATCGACGACCACGAGGCCATCGAGGGTGTGGAGGTCGAACGACTCGAGCTCGTCGCTCAGCTCCTGGGCGCTCTGGAATCGGGCATCGGGGTCTTTGTCGAGGCAGCGGCCCACCACCGCCACCAGATCGGGCGGTACCCCGCGCACGTGCTCGTCGATGGGCGTGGGATCGTCGGTGGTGACCATCAACAGCGTGGCGGCCACGCTGGGGCCCGCGAAGGCGCTCTTTCCCGTGAGCGCCTTGTACAGGATGATCCCCATCGCCCAGATATCGGTGCGCTCGTCGGCCCGCGCTGCCCCCTTGAACTGCTCGGGCGACATGTACTCGGGCGTGCCCAGCAGCGCCCCGTGCTCGGTCTCGACCCCACTGCTGCCGTCGGTGAACTTCGAGACGCCAAAGTCCATCAGCTTGACGGTGGCGGTCCCGGACTCGGGCTGGTGGATGAACAGGTTCTCGGGCTTGAGGTCGCGGTGGATGATTCCGCGCCGATGGGCCGCATCGAGTCCGGCCAGCGCACGCCGTACGATGCCCACCGCCAGCTCGGGGTCGAGCCGCTCGCGCTCAGCGATGAGCTCGCCCAGGCTCTTGCCCCACATTCGCTCCATCACGATGTAGGGGCCCAGCGGTCCGAGTCCAAAGTCGATGATCTCGCAGACGTTGGGGTGGCCGATGCGACCGGCCGCCTTGGCTTCGGCGCGGAAGCGGGCGACGGTCTCCTCGTTGCGGCCAGCCTCGGGGCGGATGAGCTTGATCGCCACCCGCCGGTCGACCAACGTGTTGACGGCCGCCCATACCGAGGCCATCCCGCCCTTGCCGATCTGTTGAACGAAGCGAAACTTGCCGTGGAGGATTCGGCCCTCGAGCGGCAGCGGCAGGTCGGTGTCGGGGCACTTGAGCAACTGGGCCGCGTGCTGTCCCCGACAGTGGGGGCACCGCGGCAGTGCAGGGCCGCTGGGGCGCGCTGCCTCGGTGCTCACGATTCGGGAGCCTAACACGGCCGGACCAGACGGGGGACGTGCGCCCGCGCGGATTCGTGACAATGCTCCGCTCCACGCGGGGCACTGGATTGCGACGGCTGACGGGTATTGCGCGACTGTGGCCCCGCCGCGACGTCGCGCGATACCGAAGCGGGGCCGGGCAGGCGAGTGTGCCCGTCCCGGAATCTACGGCCGTGTCATTGCCCGAGCAGCGCGTCGCTGGATGGTCGGCGGGCCGTGGGCGCTTGTATCAATCCACCCGTGGCCTCCGCGGCTGCGGGCTCCACCAGCGGGGTCGGATCTGCACTTGCGGGTTCGGGCTCGGTCGGTGGCGGCGGCACCGACGGCTGCTGGGGCCACCGCGGCTTGCCCGCGGGCGGCGGGGGCGCTGCAGCCTTTCCCTTCGCGCCCTCCTTCGCGTTGAGCGGCAGCACCGGGCAGGCTGCAGCCTTGCTCTTCGTGCCCTCCTTCGCCGCAGC
>JAHZJA010001500.1 GCA_022601155.1 Deltaproteobacteria bacterium
GCCCCGTCCACCGCCCGCGCGCCCCGGTCCACGAACGCATCGGTCGTTGCCCGCGGCCGGTGCCGGGAACCCAGCGTCTCGCGGCCAGCCCGCGGCACCGACGGGGCAACGGACGCCTCCGGGCGCTGTTCCTGGCGGGATTGTCGACCCTGGTGTTGGTGTGGCCGGGACACCCGCGGGTCCGACGACGGGTGCCGAGGCGACCAGGACGGTCAGCCCGGCGCACGCCCGTCCTCCTGGCCCCGTCACGCCTGCAGCGCCCACTGTCGGCACGGGCCACCCCCGTCCCACCCCATCGCCGGGCTCCGCTGGCCGGCCCGACGGGCAGCCATCGTCCGGCGCTTTCGGCCATCCCGGCAGGCCGTCAGCGCCAAACGTGGCAGGCGACGCAGGCAGACCGTCCCCGACCGTCCCCGCAGGCCAACTCGGTCGACAGCCATCGCCGAGCTCCGCCGGCCACCCCGCGCGGGTGTCACCGACTGTCCCTCTCGCGCCTCGCAACGGTGCCCCCGCCACCGCAGATGGAGTGCACGGGTCCACGCCCACGCGCCCGAACCCCGCTGCTGTCGGTGCGTCGACCATGGTCCGCAGCGCCCCCACCACGCGACCGCGGACCAACATCTCGCAGCGCTCCGTACCCGTGGGGGCGCCCCGAGGGCCGCTGGTTCCCATCGACTCCTCGCCGGAGCTCACCTCACCCGGACCACCCGCGGCGACCCTACGCCCGGGCATGGCGTGGAGGGACGACGAGCTCAAGACCTCGATCTATCAGCGCGACGATCCCGATCTCGTCGGGGCCATGGCTCCAGCCCCATCGCGTGCCCCGTCGTCGCCAGGGGGGTATCTGGCCGATGCCCAACCGTTCGATCCGTTTGCTCCCGCCGACGGGCAGGTCGACGACGTCGCACTGCCAGCGATCGACGAGCACGATGCTGCTCCTGCGCTGGAGGCCGTGGTGGGCCTGTACGCCGATGCCGCCGCCGATCAGGCGCCGCGGGCATTCGGCCCGCGCTCGGCAGGGGTCGGCCCCACCGACGCGGATGGCGAGTCCTCGGGACTGCGGACGGTGGCATCGGCGCTGCTCGAACTCGAGGACACGGGCAATCCGCTCCCGGTCGACGCCAGATGGACGCAGACGGCCTCGACGCCCGAGCCCGAGCGGCTCGATCGCACCTTGCTGGCGCCCACCCCCACGTTGACCCCGCAGGTCGTTCCCACGCCAACCGAGCCGTCCCCGCAGCCCGACGTCGACGCAGCCTCGGAGGCGATGCGCGGTCTCACCATGATCATGCCGCTGTCGGCCGTGCTCGCGCAGCCAGGCCCCGCACTGTCCACCGCCCTCATCACGGGAGAGACGGTGATGGGTCCCGCGCCCACCGAGCCGGCCATCGTGCCCAAGGGAGAGACGGTGATGGGTCCCGCGCCCACCGAGCCGGCCATCGTGCCCAAGGGCGACACGGTGGTGCTTGCGCTCGACGATGCGCGGGCCGACCCCGACGAGTCCACGCCCGCACCCCGGCTGGCCGCCGACACGGTGGTGCTTGCGCTCGACGATGCGCGGGCCGACCCCGACGAGTCCACGCCCGCGCCCCGGCTGGCCGCCGACATCGAGGCTGCGCTGGGTCGGCTCAAGCGGCGCAAGGAAGCCGACATCCGCGCCACACCCGCTCCCCAGAGCCGTAGCGCCCGCCAACAACGCCGCGAGCGTCGCAGCGCCCGACGTCATTTTCGCGAGACGCGACCGTGGCCGCCCTCGCCCTTCACCGCGCGCAACGACGACAGCACCGTGGCCGCGCTGTACGATGCCGCGATCGCAGACATCGGAGCCGAGCCCAAAGACGAGTAACGAGCGCCGAGTTCGGAGCCGGGCCGCCGGACCGGGGCACGAGTGGTCCGCGCGGAGTTCCGAGTCCGGGCCACGAGTGGTCCGCGCGGAGTTCCGAGTCCGAGCCACGAGCCCGGCCACGAGTCGCTCGCGCCCGAGTCCGAGCCCGGTCACGAGTCGCTCGCGCCCGAGTTTCGGAGCCCGGTCAGGAGTCGCTCGCGCCCGAGCCCCGAGCCCGGCCACGAGTCGCTCGCGCCCGAGTTCGGAGCGGAGCCGTGCGACGGGACGACCGGCGCCCAGGGGCGCCTCAGAGCACGTCGCGGTGCACGAAGGACATCTCGGCCCCCGCTTCGGACTGGTCGAACAGCTGATACCCGGCGGCCCGCAGATCGGCGATCGCCTTCTTCGTGCGCGATAGCGCAATGGTCGGCAGGTGGTGGTGGAACTCCAGCAGCAGCTGGCCCGGGCGAGGCCCATGCGCCAACAGGTCGGCGATCACGTCGTACTCGGCCCCCTCGATGTCGGCCTTGATGAGGTCGACGCGGTCGTGGTCCAGCTGCTCCATCAGGCTGCGGACCGTGCGGACGGGGACCTCGACCGCCTCGTCGCTGCCCTTGCGGGCGACCGGGCTGAACGAGACGTGCGTGGGATCGGGAGGCGCGTGGAGCGTGAGCGTGCCATCGGCGCCGGCCACCCCGAGCGGGTGAAAGTGAAACCGGTCGGGCCAGGTCTGCGCGCTCACCCATGCTTGGCTGCGTGGCGTGGGGTCGAACGCGTGCACGGTGGCGCCGATCGAATCGATGAGGGCGAGGTCGAAGCTGGCGTCCTCCCCAACCCCAAACGAGTACACGATGCTGTCGGCCGACAGGGCCGCGGGCACCACCGCGTAGCCGCCGTAGGTCGTGCCCAAGTGCATCGACTCGACCGTCGCGTCGAGGGAAAAGCGTGGGGTTCGAGCCACGATACGGCGCCACAGGCCCATGGCGACAAGGTGTACCAGTCGTGCTCGGCAGTCATCGCGTCGATGAAGAAAAGTCCTTGAATCTCGGATTGTTGATCGCAGGGACTTGAGGCGATCGTCGAACGTGGCGACGGCCGAGATGGCGCCTGCTACCCTTCGCGCCGCGCTTGCCATGCCCACGCTGCCCATCGCCGTCGCCCACTACGGTCGCAACGACCCGACCACTCACGTCGGGGGGGTCGAGACCTTCGCGCGCAACCTGCGGCTCATCTTCGACGAGGTGGCGCTGCTGCACCCCGGTTCGAAGGACCTCGCCGACTGGGCACGCCGCGGGGCCCCGATCATCTACGACAACCAGACGGTGCTGGACTGGGCCCCCGAGGTTCCCGTCATTGGTTTCCAGCACGGGGTTGCCGCGATCAAAGCGACCCACACCCGCACCTTCACCGACCGTCGGCTCGCGCGCGCCCAGGCCAAGGCCTCGGCTCGGCGCAACACGCTGTGGGTGGCATGCGCGCAGTGGATCGCCCGGACCTTCGACCACCTCCATGGCAACGGGGCGCGCCACGTCGTCTATCACCAGGTGGACCCGTCGCGGTTCGATGGTGTGCGCGGTGAGATCGACCCCGCGCTGCTGCTGCACGACGCCCGCAGCGAGCACAAGGGCAACGCGCTCATCGCCGACCTCCAGGCTGCGTTCCCACAGTGGAAGCTCGAGCCGCTGGCCTGCAAGCCCCACGAAGTCCCGGACCGCATGCGCCGAGCTCGCGGATTCATCCACTTGTCCCGATACGAGGGCAACAGCATCGTCTGCAACGAGGCGATGGCGATGGACCTGCCGTGCCTGTTCACCCGCGCAGGGCTGATGCAGGACGAAGACGGGCCCGACCAGGTGCACGTGATCGACATGGACCGTGCCTTCTCCGACACGCAGTGGCTTCGTGAGCGCTTTGCGGCCTTTACCGAGAGCCTGGAGACACGGGAGGTCCACCCCCGCCAGTGGGTCCTCGAGCACGCCCAGCTGGATGTTGCACGCGCTTCGTGGCAGCGCGTCGTCGATGACTTCCACGCGATGACCTGAGCGGCCTTTCTCGCTCCCTCCTCGCGTACCCCTGGCGTTCGGGATCCGACGGCGCACAACTCGGCTCCACCGTCGGGGGCCCTGCCGTAGCGCCGCCACGGTTCACCGCCGCCACAGTTCGGCGCCGCCACAGTTCGGCGCCGCCACAGTTCGGCGCCGCCACAGTTCGGCGCCGCCACAGTTCGCCGCGCCACGGTGTCGGGGTCCAGCGGTTCCGCGGTCAGGACTCGGGAGCGCAACTGGGCTCCACGGTCAGGGTCCGGCGCAGCGGCGAGGACTCCGGTGGGCATCCAGGGGTCTGTGGATCAGGCTCA
>JAHZJA010001501.1 GCA_022601155.1 Deltaproteobacteria bacterium
CCACTCGACGGGCTCGATCCGAGGCGTCAACGCTGAGCCCAGACTCGAGACCACCGAGGCGGACCACACCCGGTCGACCGCCTGCGATTGGGACTCGCAGATCGATGCGCGGGGCACGAGCAGCGAGGCACCCCCTCCGGCCGCCAGCAGCACCAAGACGCTTGCCGCCGCCATCCGTCGGATCTGTCTGACTCGCCGACCCGACAGCGCGTCGATGAGCGCGTGCATGCTCGCGAAACGCTCGTTGGGGTCTGCCGACAGCCCCCGCCGCAGCGCTCGCCACACCCGCGCCGCAGCGGGATGGTCGCGGGGTATGGCGATCGCATCGGGCCGTTGCTTGAGTCGCAGTAGTTGCTCGGGATCGCCCCCTGCGAACGGCCGGCGACCGGTCAGAGCCTCGAACGCCGTCACGCAGAACCCGTACTGGTCGGTGCGCGCGTCGGTGGCTTCGCCAGTGTGTTGTTCCGGCGCCATGTACGACGGGGTCCCGGCGAGCTCGATGTCCGCGAGGCTCGTACCCGCGAGCGCCAGGCCAAAGTCGACGACCCGCACCCCCTCGGCACTGACCAGGACGTTGTTGGGCTTCAGGTCGCGGTGAATGACCCCCTGCGCGTGAGCAGCCGCCAGGCCTCGAGCCGCGTCCAGCAGCACCTCCAAGGTCTCGCGCCACGTTCGACGGCGAGCCCGCCACCACTCCCGTAGCGTCACGCCGTCGACGTACTCCATCACCAGGAACAACCCGGTGGCCGGGATCTTGGCCCCGAGGTATTCTTCCTCGAATAGTGCAGCCGCGTCGTCTGGGCCGTACTCCCCCACGTCGTAGATCGACACGACGTTGGCGTGGCGAACCTGGGCCAGAGCCTGAGCCTCCGCCAACAATCTCGGCCCGCCACCACCATCGCTGTTCATCCCGCCGTGGTGCACGAATTTGAGTGCAACGGGGCGCTCGAGATGCGGGTCATCGGCGAGGTAGACGACCCCCGCACCACCGCGTCCGATCTGTGAGCGCAGGCGATACCGCGCCAGCTTCCGCGGGCCGGTAGTTCCGTCGGGCTTCCGCACTCGCACCGTAGCCCGCGTGGACGTGGTCTCGAACGAGCCGCGCTCGGCCGTCGCCCCCTTCTTCCACTTGCCCTGGAGAGAGACCGTTTCGTTCAAGCTCGCCGCGACGCCACGCCCCGACTCGGATCGGGCGCCGGGTGGGGCTGGGGTGTCGGGCCGGTGCGCCACACGAACTCGTGCGGGCACAGTGACATCGGGCACCAGCTCCGTCAAACAGTGAGTGTACCAACGACACGTCTACCGAACAGGGGCGGTACTGTCGTCAATTCAACACCTCGACACCCCCATACGACACGACATTGTCGCGCCCGATCTCGTGCTCATAGGCGATCCATGTGGGCGTGCGAATACCGTCGCTGAGCCGAACCTCATCGATCACGCCATTGAAGGTGCGACCACCGGTCGGTGCATTGTTGCCAATGGCCAGCGGGTATTCCGACTCGGCATCGACGGAGCCGCCCGGCGCCGAGCCCATGCTCAGCCCCTGCAGCACACCGTCGACGTGCATCTGCGGCGGGACGCCCATCCCCGTCTCTACGTAGGCCACCGCGACGTGGCTCCACTGCATGAAGGGTACGGATCCGAGCGGGGTCCTCCACAGGCCGAGCCCATTGACGTGTCCACGGGCGAACTGAATCCGTTCGTTGGCCGTGACCGCCAACGCATAGCCCTGGGGAGCCGCGCTGCCGCTCTTGTCGACGATGCGCCCCGAGCCACTGCCGCCGCCGTCGTCTGGATTGACCCACGCGGTGATGGTCCCGCCGCCGACGAACAGTCCTTCGAGACCGACCTGCCCGCAATCGGCCCAGCCGCCCCGTACCGGAGCCTGCCCTTCGCCGAACAAGCCCGACACCGAGAGCACTCCTTCGTCGACGCAATCGGGGACGGCCTGGACACTGTCGGCCAGCTCGCCGTCGAGATGCCACACCGCCCGATAGCCGTTGCTCCACACCGCCGCGGCCGTCCCCGCCGCCACCGCGTCGGGGTTGTCGAAGTAGACCCAGGCCATGCTGGTCGAGCGAGGGTCGAGATCGTCGATGCGAAACCACACGATCGAGTCACCGTCGTGCTCCCACCTGTCGACCTCGATGGGAAGCTCGGTCGTTCCATCCGCCGCGACCACACGAAGGTCGACGCCGCCGGGACCGGTCAGACCGTAGTCGATGCGCATGGGGTCGAGGAACAATCCCACGGGCACTTGGGGCAGAGGGCCGTCCGGCGGCAGCACCTCCAGCGGGATGCGAGCCCGCCAGCGGCAGTCCCACCACCCGACAACCGGATCGCAGTCGGTCCCCGACGATGTGGTCTCTGCGAGGCCCGTGGTGCTGGACGTCGTGGAGGGAGAGGTGCTTCCCCCGTCCGGATCTGGCCCGCTCGAGCTGGTCGTGGTCGAGCTGCCCGACGTCGTGGAATCCCCGGTATCCGAGGTCGATCCCCCACCCACACACATCCCGCTGAGCGCCCCGGCAAGGTCGCCGTAGCGACGCCCCGACATGCAGGTGTCATCGAGAAAGCTGCAGTATCCACTCGCTTCGCAAGCCCCATCGCCGCCGCACTGGCCGTCGGCCGTACACACGAACGCGTCGGCGTTGCCGCAGCTGGAGGCCACCAAGGTCCCCATCACGACGATGGCTTCGGTCCTCATCCGCGCCGAGGATACCCGGTTGCATAACCCCTTCCACCACTGCGTTCGTGCTAGGTTGGTCATTGCCATGAGTTGGCATCGGCGCTGCTGGAGGATGGCCGACCTGACGGTGGCGGTGGGCAGCGCCTTGGTGGCTGGCATTGCACTGGCCTGCTCGATGAGCAACGCGTTCGTGTGCGCCTCGCAACAAGACTGCGGGCCAGGCACGTGCGAGGCCACGGGCTACTGCAGCTTCCCCGATGACACCTGTATGTCGGGCCACCGCTACGGCACCCATGCCGGCGACGGCCTGGCGGATACTTGCGTGACCGAGCCCTCGCCCACGGGCACCGACAGCTCCGGCCGTCCTCCACCGATGGGGACCGCGTCGACGACCCCGCCCGAGATCGACACCGGGGCCGACGACGGTCGGACCAGCACCACCGACGCGGTGGTCGAAACGACGACCACCCGAGGATCGACCAGCGCCACGAGTCTCGGTACCGACTCGAGCACCGGCGCTCCCGCGGTCAGGGTCAGCGAAGGCCTGCTCGTGCTCTACCTGTTCGACGAAGGCGCCGACGCGGTCGTGCACGATCAGGGCGGCGTCGGCATCCCGCTGAACTTGACGCTCCAGGGCGAGGGCCATGTGTGGGCACCCGATGGTCTGGCCTTCACCGACAACGCCATCGCGCGCACGCTGGAGCCCGCCACCAAGGTCATCGATGCCTGCATGGCGACCAACGAGATCACCATCGAGGCCTGGGTCACCCCGCAGATGGGGGCGATGACCGGGCCCGCCCGCATCGTCACGCTGTCGCCGGATGTCGCTCAGCGCAACGTCACGCTCGCCCAGGGTCTCATCCAGGATCCAGTGGCGCAGTACGTCGGCCGCATCCGCACCAGCGACGCGACCGGCTCCAACAATGGCGTCCCGCAGCTCGAGACTCCGCCGCTGGCCAGCCCCGTCCTCACCCACGTGGCCTACAGCCGCAGCGCCGAGGGCTTCGATCGGATCTATGTCGACGGCGCCATCGAGGTCGAGGGCGTCCGTACGGGCGACTTCTCCAACTGGATGCTCACCACTCCCCTCGCCTGCGGCAACGAGCTCGAGCTCAACCGGCCTTGGCTGGGCACCATGCACCTGGCCGCCGTGTACGAGCGTGCCCTGTCGCCCGACGAGGTCCTGCAGAACTTTGCCGCGGGGTTTTGAGCGCCGCTACTCGATGATGAGGAACCCGGCCCGCCCCACCAGCTGACCGTCTTGGGTCATGACGTCCACCGTCCACTGGCCCGTGGGGTCTTCGGGCAGGGTGTCCGGCTCGAGCTGAGAGCGCAACCGAATGGTCCCGGTGGGCCCGAACGCGCGAGGATCGACCGACGTCGCGCGGTCGACCACCTCGCCCTCGTGCGACCACACGTGCACGAGGCGATCGCCCTTGCCGCCCGGAATCACGACATCCGTCACGGCATGGAGCTCGTCGACCAACGAGCGATGCAAGGTCGTGGCTTCGACGGCCAGCCGCCCATCGTCGAGGATCTGAGGGCCCACGGCTCCATAGGAGACGTACATCGCCACCGGAGGCACCCCCGCGCGTCCGAAGTACGCACCCAACACGCCCGACATCGTCCACACCACGAGGCCGACCACCACCAGCGGACGCCCCAGGTTGCGGGGCGGCACGTGCATCATCCAAAACGCGAGCGCCGAGATGGCCGCGGCTGCCGTCATCGTGACCAGGCTGCGACTGTTGGGCAGCAAGGCCGGGATCACCAGGTTGAGGCAAGCGAACAGCGTGAAGAAGTAGAACAGCGACGCGGCGACCTTCCAGCGCATGAGCACCTGGTCGAACACGACGTCGAGGGTGGACAGGAATGCACACAGCCCCAGCGCCACCACGAACCACTGGTTGGGCGTGTCGAGCGTGGCCGACCGCCAGTAGAAGGGCAGCAAGAAGAACAACATGCCCTGGTAGAGGTTCTTGAGCACGTAGGTCATCACGTAGAAGCGAATCTTGGCCGTGCGCCCTTCGAAGGCACGGTCGCTACCGCTTCCGAACACGCGAAACACCAAGATCACCACGATCCATGCGGTCGCCAATGTCACGGCCAACCACCGGGCGTGGGCGAAGCCCTTGCGCGCGAAGATGATGATGAAGATGCCCAGCCCCAACGCGTAGAACGAGTGCAGCCACCACAGCATGCGGCCGTAGCGGGCGAAGAAGGCACGAATGCCTCGTCGCGGTCGTTTGGGTTCGTCCGGAGCGGGCTGCATGCCGCCGGGCGATGGGGGGCCTGGCTGCATCCGAAGCAGTCTAGCCCGACTTGGACGGTTTTCCACGCCGGCCGCCGCGCGCTTCGCCGCCCGCCTTGGTTTTGGGAGGTCGCCGCAGGCCGCGGTGACAGCCGCGCACATGCAATGGGCCACGACTGGCAGGGAGTCAGCGCGTACGCGCCGACCGGCCGCGGGGCTTCACCGGGTCCGCTTCGTGGCCCATCAGCGTGAGCCTACCCGCGGTAGGGATCGAACCGACCTCGGCTGCGGCGCTTGCCGTTGAAGCGCGCCAGCTCGTCGGCGGTGAAGGCCTCGGCCGATCCTCGCGGCAGGTGCCGACGAATGAAGCGCTCGATCGTCTCGCGCGCCTGCTCGCCCGCGGTGTGTCGCAGCTCGTCGAGCTCGGACGTGGCGGCGCCATCGAACCCGGGCAAGGCCACCGACAGCCCTTCCTCGCACTCGTCCCAGCGCTCGAACAACGCGACGCGACGCTGAGCCTCGGTGGTGCTGCTGCTGGACCAACCGTCGAGCAGCTCCCGGTACAGCGACTTGAGCCGTCGGTCGAGCTTGTCGCGGGCGAAGTCCACCGCCATCTGCAGCCGTAGATCGAACGTGGCCTCCAGCAGCCGTCGCTTTTCCTGCTGGTAGAGTTCTTGGCCCTGGATCGTCTGGATCGCCTCGTAGGCGCCCGGCATGCCCATCTTGACCTGTCCGGTGTTGGGATCGCGACCGATGGCGACCGGCAGGTCCTTGAACTTCACGCGCCCGTCCGGTCGCAGCGTGGCCTTGAACCTTCCGGCGGAGTCTCGAAACACGAGCTTGCCGCTGCGACGCGGCCGAAATCCCGCGTCGGCCAGCGAGCGTGGCGGCCCATCGCGCCGGGGCACGGCATCCACCCCTGCGGCGCCCGTGCGGCGCACGACCTGACTCCCGCCCAGCCGCGCAGGCGGTGCCAACTTGGGGCGCAGGCTCGACGAGCGGGTGGCCTGCTGGCTGTCGTCGCGAAGCCCCGACAACGCCAGTCCTCCTGCTGACGGCGAACCGATCGGATCTTCGGTGGCGCCACCTGCATTGGGGTTGGGCTCGCCACGACCTGGGGTGGGCTCACCGGATCCACGGGGTCGCGGCGACGACGGCCCGGTGGGCGCGGTCGGAGACGAGGTGGGCGCGGTCGCACCCGGCTGTGGCTGCAGCGGTGGTGTGGGGCTCACCGGCTCGGTCGCGACCGGCTCGGGCTCGACCTCGGCGGGCGGTCCCGAAGGCAGCTCGACCAGCTCGATCGGCGTCCACGTGGCGAGCGTGGGCTCGGCCGGCTCGGAATCGGGCAGCGTCGCCCACCACCCGAACACCGCGAGGTGAACCGCGACCGAAATCAGCCAGGGCCACCGAGAGCGGCGCTCCTGCTGGGCCGAGGCCGATGGCGGTGGGAGCGGGCGGCTCACGCAGAGGTCAGCATACGCCCGTCACCGCGCGCGTCGACAACTGGCGTGTGACGCGCTGCACGGTCCACCCTGGAGACCGGCCCAAAAAGATGGGCGCCACGACCGGATCTTCGAATGCGCGGTGCATTCAGCCAACCCACTCGTGGCGCCCAACGCCTCGGACTCGGACCCTCGGCGTGACGGACACAATGAAACCCAAGCGCTACTTGCACTTGCTCAGAGCGTCGACCGACTTCGCGTCCATGACGCAGTCTGCCAGCTCCTTGTACTGGAACAACCCCTTGGTGTCCTTGCGCATCTTCCACTTGAAGTCGCACCCATCGGCGGCCTGCTTGCCAGCCTCCGCGTTGATCTCCTTGGTCACGACCTCCTCGATGTGGCCGCACACGTCCTCGGGGGATGCACCGCAGCCCACGGCGAAGATGGAGGCGAGCAGACCAGCGAGGATGATTTGGGACTTCTTCATGATGATTTTCTCCGTGAAAGCGTGGTGTGAGGTGGGGTGACGGCCGAAGTCGATGAATCTGTTTTCTGCGACGCGCCAATGCGGTTTTCGCTGCCGGGGAACCTCTTGTCAGGCCCTCGTCCGCCCTCGGCGGCGTTCATCGAGAAAGACGAGCCCCTTTTCGAGGTGTCGCGTCCCTCCACGAATAAATCGCCGAGACCCATCTAAAGTGCTGTGGAGTGCAATACACGGGGCTTTTGCGTGGTTGAGCCGTTCGTGACCATCCTTGTTCGTGCTGCGCCTCGATGACCGACTCGCCCTCCACCCTCCGTCGCTACTCCCCCGAGCTGGCCGCCCGCGCCCTTCGTCGGGCCGCACGGCTGCAGGTCGAGGCCGCCGAACGTACGGAGCGTCAGTCGGGCCCCGGCCCCGCGGGTGAACAGGATGAGGGCCTCGGACGCCGGGAGTTGGTCGAGGCCGCCCGCGAGGCAGGCATCGACGAGGAGTTCATGGCCGTCGCCCTGGCCGAGGTGGACGGCGATGGCATCACCACCGCGATGGCGCAGCGCGAGGACAAGCAAGACAGCGCCACCACCCGGTGGCTGGGCACCACCCAGCGCAACGTGCTGGTCTCCAAGGTCATCGACGGCTCGCCCGCAGAGGTCTGGGTCGCGATTGGACAGATCTTCGAGGCCGAGGCTTGCGGGCTGAAGCTCAAGCCGCTCACCGAGGGCCACCCCACGACCGGCGGTGTCGCCCATTTCGAGATGCCCACCCTGCAGGCGATGGTGTCGAGCCGCGCCGGCGCCTATACGCAGCTGTGCTACCGGATGGAGCAGCTCGAGATGCGGCGGCTCGGCGTGAAGCTGCGCGACCTCGGCTCGCGCACGGAGGTGACGCTCTACTGCGATCTACGAGCGGGGGCAGCGATCAACCTCAAGTGGGCGCGCGGTTGCGGGTGGGTTCTCGGGCTCGCCGCAGGCGGCGGTGGAGTGCTCGTGGGTGCAACGACGAGTATCCTGGCCGCCGCGGGCTTTGGTGTCCTCGGCCTGGTGGGAGGGATCGCCGGCGTGGTTGCGATGTGGCGACCGCTCTACCGCAGCGCCCTCCACAACCTCGAGATCCAGCTGGAGGCACTGCTGGGCGACGTCCAAGCGCACCTCCAACGCGCCGACGTCTACCGATTGCCGGCCGCCGACCTCTCCAACGGTTGATGTCACGGCATCGCCGCGCGGAGCCCCCCAGCGCAGCGGCCGCGAGTCAGCTCGGCTGAGGCAGCGCCTTGACGATCGCCCCGCACTCCCAGCACGTGGGCGGGTCGCGAATGATCGCCAGCACCGGACCGATGCCCAGCATGTAGAGCATCAGCAACGGCAGCGACACCACGTAGTCCGAGGCCATCATCGGAAGGATGGGGATGATGGGGATGGGGATGAGCAAGTACGCCCTCGCCAGACGTCGGGTGCTGGCGTGGCGGTAGATCCCTCGGACTTCGCTGTCACAGCGTTCGCAATGGGCGCGCATATGGACCGTCTTTCCCCCTCGATGATAGCCGCACTGGCACCCAAATGCCCGCCGGTTCGTGGGCCGCGGTACGGCCGCGTGTAGGCCGGCGGTCCATGCCCTGGCGCGATGCTCGTCTCCATCGGCGTCGCGCCGTTTGAAGGCCGTCGGATTTCGACTAGGGTGCCGATTCCGCCGATCGCGAGGCAGGCACCACGATGCCGATTCCCACGCCATTTCACCCGCGTACGTCCGCGCTGTGCACCAGCCTGTTCTACAAGGAATGGGCGGGGTACCACGCCGTGCGCTCGTTCGATACGTGCCACGAGCGGGAGTACTTCGCGTTCCGCAATGCCGCGGGGCTGCTCGATGTCAGCCCGCTGTTCAAGTACGAGGTCTATGGCCCCGGTGCCGCCGCGCTCTTGTCCCGCGTCACCGTCCGCGACATCACCACGCTGAAGAAGGGTCGGGTGACCTATCTGTGCTGGTGCGACGACGACGGCAAGATCATCGACGACGGCACCGTCAGCCGGCTCGATGACGACTACTTTCGGTTGACCGCGGCCGAGCCGACGTTCGCGTGGCTGCACAAGTTCGCGCGCCACTACGACGTCACCATCGAGGACAGCAGCGAGCGGCTGGGTGCGCTGGCCATCCAGGGCCCGACGTCCCGCGACATTCTCGCCCAGGTCAGCGACGCGCCGCTGGACACCCTGAAGTTCTTCGGGGTCACCAAGGCTCGGCTGGGCAACGCCCACGTGCACATCAGCCGCACGGGCTATACCGGCGACCTCGGCTACGAGGTGTGGTGCGAGCGCGACGACGCGCTGGGCGTGTGGGATGCCATCATGGAGGCCGGTCGCGACTATCGCCTGTGCCCGGCCGGGCTCGACGCCCTCGATGTCGCGCGGGTCGAGGCCGGCTTCATCATGAACGGTGTCGACTACTTCGGCGCCAGCCACTGTCTCATCGAGTCGCGCAAGTCCAGCCCCTACGAGCTCGGGCTGGGGTGGACCATCAAGCTCGACCGCGATCCATTCATCGGCCAAGCCGCGCTCCAAGCCGAGAAGGCCCGTGGCTCGACATGGGCCACCGTAGGCCTGCGCTACGACTGGGACGAATACGAGGCGTTGTTCGCCAAGCTGGGGCTGCCTCCCGAGGTGCCCGCGGGCGCCTGGCGAACACCGATACCTGTCTACAGCCGTCGGTTCGGCACCCAGGTCGGGCAGGCCACGTCTGGTGCCTGGTCGCCGATGCTCAAGGCCAACCTCGCGCTGGCCACCGTCAGGGCGGCCGACGCCACGCCCGGCAACCGGCTCCGCATCGAGGTGACGGCCGAGTACCAGCGCCGCCTGGTCGGGGTGACCGTCGAGCCCACTCCCTTTTACAACCCCGAGCGGAAGCGTGCGCTGTGATCACGACGTCCACCAAGCAGGCCCACTCGTCCTACGACGTGATCGTCGTGGGCGGCGGCCACAATGGCCTCGTCTGCGCCGCCTACCTGGCCAAGGCCGGCAAGAAGGTCCTCGTGCTCGAGCGACGGCACGTGCTCGGCGGTGCTGCCGTCAGCGAGCAGGTCTTCCCCGGCTTCACGTTCTCGGTGTGCTCGTACGTCGTCAGCCTGTTTCGGCCCCACATCATTCGCGACCTCGAGCTGGTCAAGCATGGCTTCCATGTGATCCCGCTCGACTGCTCGTTCTTGCCGCTGCCCGACGGGCGGTCCCTGGCGCGCTGGGGTGACCCCGCCCGCACCCGTCGCGAGATCGCGAAGTTCTCGGCCAAGGACGCCGAGGTCTACCCCGAGTTCGGGCTGGCGATGACCAAGCTGGCGCGATTTTCCAAGAATATCATCGACAAGCCCGCGCCCGAGCTCACCTCGTTGTCGCCCCGCGAGCTGATGTCGCTGCTGCGCCTGGGCAAGGCCTACAAGCAGTTCGACCGCGACCTTCGCTACCTCAACCTCAAGCTGCTCACCATGAGCGCGTCCGACTTCCTCGACGAGTGGTTCGAGTCCGACGTCCTCAAGTCCCCGATGGCGGTCAGCGGCATCATCGGCACGTTCCTCGG
>JAHZJA010001502.1 GCA_022601155.1 Deltaproteobacteria bacterium
CCGCCTATATGTCCCCCGAACAGTTCGATGGCATCGACGTCGGACCGGCCAGCGACCAGTTCTCGTTCTGCGTGATGCTGTACGAGGCAGTCGCCGGACACCGACCATTCGCAGGCCGCAGCAGCCTCGAGCTGGCTGACGCCGTGCACGAAGGCCGGCTGACCCCACCTGCGCCCGACGTGCGGGTGCCACGGGCGTTGCTCGAGGTGTTGCGCAAGGGGCTGCGTCCACTGCCGGGCGACCGCCACCGCTCGGTCGAGACTCTCGTCGACACGCTGGAGCGGCTGGTGGGCGCGCGTCGGCGGAGGCTGCGATGGGCGCTGGGAGCCGCGACGGTGGCGGTGGCAGTGGGCGTGGGCACGCAGGTGGCCGCGTTGATCGGGCAGCAACCGTGCACGGGGGTCGAGCAGGCGATGTCCGACCAGGCCTGGTCGGCCGACCGTCGGCAGCAAGTTCTCGAAGCGTGGCCCCGCCTGGACTCGCCCGCGCGCGAGGGCGTACTCGCCGAGCTCGACGGGTTTGCAGCCGATTGGGGCACCAAGCGAACACAGGTGTGCGAGGCCACCCGCGTGCGGGACGAACAGTCCGAGCACGTGTTCGGCCTCCGGATGGCGTGCCTCGATCGCGCGGCGGGTCGGTTCGATGGGCTGACGACCACGCTGGCCGAGGGCCCCGCCTCACCGCGCGACGGTCTCGACCCCGAGCTGATCGGCGATGCACTCCCGGCCTTGGAGCCCTGCGACGACATCGACACCCTCGATACGCTGCACAATCGGTTCTCCTCGCGCTCCGCTCGCGACTCGACCGAGCGCGACCGGGCCTACACCGAGGGCGGTACCCTGCTGACCCGTGCGGCCGTGCGGCAGCGGCTGGGTACACCAGGAGTCGAGGACTTGGTGCAGCAAGCGCTGCGACTGGCCCAAGACCACGCGCTGCCGCTGGTGGAGTCGCAGGCGCTCACCATGCTCGGTGAGCAGAAACTGCTGGCTGGCGACGTCGAAGGGGCCGCGCAGTACCAGACGCGGGCCCTCGAGTTGGCGTTCGAGGAGGGCGACGATGAAGCCTCGGCCGACCTCGCGGTGGGGCAGGCCCAAATCTCGCTGTTCGCCGACCACCCGGAGCAGGCTTCGCTCCACCTCGAGTACGCCCGCGCCTTCATCTCCCGCGTCCGTGATGCCCCCGTGGCGCACAGGCTCCGGCAGCGGGCCGACGTTCTCGAGGGGCAGCTGTGGGTGGACCAGGGCAAGCACGACGCAGCCCTCGAGGTGCTCGTGCCCGTAGCTGACGATCCCGGGGTCGATCCCATGCTCCGACGGTCGGCTCTGATGGCGTGGGGCCGAGCCGAGAAAGCACTGGGCAACCACGAGCGTGCGCTCCGGACGTGGGGGCAATTGGTCGAGCTGCTCACGGCGATGCGGGGGCCCGATGATCCCGAGATCGCCGTGGTGCTGCTGTCGATGGGGAGGCTGCGGGTCTCGATCGGACAAGAACAGGCGGCGCTACCCGAGCTTCGACGGGCCGAGGAGATCGTGGTCGCGACGCACGGGCCACAGCACCCCAGCCTCATCAAGATCCTCGGTCGCCGCGGTGTGGCGCAGCGTCGTCTGGGCCAGCTGGAAGCGGCCCGCACCACGCAGCACCGCTCGCTGGCACTTCGACAGGCGGTCCGCGGCGCCGATCACATCTCGGTTGCGCATGCTCGTGACGAGCTCGGCGAGCTCGCCCGTCTTCGTGGTGATCTACCGCGAGCGATGGAGCACCTGCAGCGCGCCCTGGAGCTCCGCGAGCAACACCAGGGTGCCCACAGTCCCAAGCTGGCGGGTACGCTGACTCGCATCGGGCATGTGCATCTGTTGGCGGGTCGCGAGGCCGAGTCCGAGGCCGTGCTCCAGCGGGCGCTGGATCTGCGCTCCGCCGACACGGCCGATGCCGTCGATCTGGCGGCGACCGAGCTGCTGCTGGCCCGGGCCATCGTGGCTCGTAAACCCGCCAAGGCACGCATGCTCGCGACCGCAGCCCGTGATCGGATCCACTCCACGAGCGCGGCGGATCGGCGTGTTCGTGAAGAAGCGGCCCAGTGGCTGGATGACAATCCGGGGCCCAACGGGGAGTAGGGCGCCCGGTCGCTCGTGATTAGGAACCTTCGTGCCAAAAGTGGCGAGAATGAGCGGCCGTCGCCAACGCGTGTCCACGTCACGCTTCGGCTCGACGTGGCGTGCAAGGGCTACCTCGGACCCGTACACTGTTCACAGATCGGTGACCGCCCGTGTTGGCGACCGATCGTTTGTGGATGGACGCGCGGGTGGCCAACGACGGTCAATTACCGGCATCACGGGGGGTTTTCCCGCGATTGTCAGTCGTGCTCGATGTCGATCATCGGGTCAACGATGTGCACGTCTCGGCTCTCGAACGCTCGCCACCCCGATTCGACGCGTGGCTGGATGAGCGGTTCGTCGAGCGGTTCGTCGACGAGGATCGAGCGCGCGTGGATGCGGCGCTGCATGACGCGGCGGCCGGGCGACCCGGGTCCACCCTTGCGACGATCTCGATCGGGGGGGTCACCCATGATGTCGCGGTTCGAATCGAGTCGGGTTCGCGGTTGTTGTTCGTCGTCGTGGAGCCGGTCGTCACCGACCCCATGGCCCCGGTCGCGGTGGGCCCCGAGTCGGACCCCTTGCGCAACCTGGGGCTGGTGGCCAGCCGCGTCTCGCACGACTTCAAGAACCTGCTGTCGGCGATCTTGATCAACGCCGACCTGTTGGAGCGCGAGCAGTGGGAGCCGGAGGCGGTGCGGGAGGTCGCAGCCGAGATCGTGCTGGCCACCGATCGTGCGCGGGAGTTGATCGACCAGATCCTGGGCCACGCGGTCGGTGGTGATCCCCGTGTGCACCGCTCCATCGACGTCAACGCGCTGACCCACGAGATGGGGAGGCTACTGGACGTCTCCACACCGCCGACGGTGGTGATGCGCTACGAGCTCGCCCCGTCGATACCCTCCGTCTTGGGAAGAGCCTCCCGGATCAGGCAGCTGGTGATGAACATCATCGTCAACGCCGCCGATGCGATCGGTGACGAGGTGGGTGCCATCGTGCTGCGCACACGGGTGGTCGCGGCCGACGACGGCATGCTCGGCCAGACTCGAACTCGCCAGGTGCCGGCCCCCGGTCGCTACGTGTGCATCGAGATCGAAGATACCGGGCCCGGCCTCGAGCCGACCGTCGCGCGGGAGATCTTCGAGCCGTTCTTCTCGACGAAGAAACACGGCCACGGGCTGGGCCTGTCCGACAGCCTCGCGATCGTCGAAGAGCACGGGGGGGCACTGCTGCTCGACAGCGCGCTCGGCCACGGCACCACGTTTCGGGTGTTGCTGCCGATCGCGATGCGGGAGACGGGGGAGACCCCGCGGATTGCCGAACCGGGGGTGCCGCGGAGCTTCGCGGGCCACACCATCTTGGTCATCGACGACGACGAGCTGGTGCGGTCGGTGCTGCGGCGGGCACTCGAGGGCCGCGGGTTTGCGGTGATCACTGCCCGCGATGGGTTCGAGGGGGTCGAGGTGTTCACCGAGCACCATGCCGCCCTCGACTGTGTCCTGCTCGACATGGGAATGCCCTACTTCAAGGGTAGCGACGTCTTCGACGAGATGGTCCGTGTCGATCCGGCGGTGCCGGTACTGTTCGTCAGCGGCCACGGTGAGCAAGAGCTGCGAGAGCACGAGGCGGTGGGCCGAGCGGCGGGCGTGCTCATCAAGCCGTTTCGGGATGGCCAGCTCATCGAGCGCATCGAGGCGGCGTTGCAGGCTGGCCCCGGGGCCACGAGCGAACAGTAGCCGTCTCGGCGCGACGGTCCGGATCTCGGTGGCCCGGAGCGAACGGCCGATCGGGGACGAGTCTCGACGCCGAACGGCGAGCGCCGTCACTGCTGTCGCTGGCGCAAGAATGCCTCGACGGCGGGGCGCATCTGAGCGTGTCGAGCCAGGTCGTTGTGGCCCGCTCCCGCGAGCACGCGGAGCTGGGCGGGCCCCTTCCAGGCGTCCGCGACCCGCCGACCGTGCTCGAGGCCGATGAGGGTATCGGCATCACCGTGGAGCACGAGCACGGCCTCGGTGATCTGTGGGGCTACGGCCAGGGTGTCGATCTCGTGGCGAAACAACGCGCGCACGGGCAGCCAGGGAAACTGCTCGGCTGCGATGTCCGACAGCCGCGCGTAGGGGGCCGCCAGTATCACCCCGGCCAGCTCGCGCCGATCGGCGAGGTGAGCGGCGAGCCCGGTCCCCAACGAGGTGCCCCAGGCGACGATGTGCTCGGGGTCGACATCGGGGTGCGCGGCCACGGCATCGAAGACCGGAGCGACGTCGCCGAGGTATGCCTCGGCACTGGGGGAGCCCGACGAGCGGTCGTAGCCGCGGTAGGGCACCACCACGAAGCTCCAGCCGAGCGCGTTGACCCAGTCGCGGTCGGACAGTCGCCGCGACACGCCCTCGGCGTTGCCTCCGAAGTACAGCACGGTGGGCCGGGGGCCCTGCCCTTGGCCGCGGCGGATCATGCCGCGAAGGGTGGCGCCCTCGACCTCGATCTCCAGCGGATCGATGTCACTGCGGGCGATCAGGGCATCGGCATCCGCGTTGGTCTGGGTGGTGGGGTGGAACAGCAGCCGGCCCTGGGCGAGGAATACCGTCGCGCACAGCAGCAGGTACGCCAACGCAACGCCGATGAGCGTGCGTCGGAGCCAAGTCCGGCGCTTGGAGCGGGCCACACCAGAGGTCATGCGGTCGGATCCTCGTGCCATCCGGCGGCGCGGCGTGAGACGACCCGGGCCGGGACCCCGACCGCGGTTACGTTGGCGGGGATGGTCTCGCAGACGACCGCCCCCGCACCGACCATGCTCCACGGGCCGACGCTGACCCCCGGGAGCAGACAAGCGTGTGTGCCGACCACCGAGCCTTCGCCGATGGTCGTGGTGCCCGACAGCGTGGAGCCCGGTGCGAGGTGGACGTAGGCGCCGACCTTCGAGTCGTGGCCCACGGTGGCGCGACGGTTGAGGTGGGCGTGCGGGCCCAAGACGATCGAGTTGGTGAGTACGCAGCCGGCCGTGATGACGACCCCCGGTCCCAGCTCGACATACGGCGTGAGGACGGCGTCGGGGTGAACCAGGGTGGCCCAGCGCACGCCCCACGCGGCCGCCCGGCGAGCGACGCGACGGCGCACGTGGGGGTCACCGATGCCGACCACGGTGACCACGGGCTCGTCGATGTGGTCCCGAAGCCAGTCCACGGAGCCGAGCACGGTCAGATCACAGAACGTCCGGCCATGGAGGGTGGGGTCGTCGTCGACCAGCCCCCGCAGTCGCCAGGGGCGACCGGCCTCGATGCACGCACGGGCGACATCGGCGAGCTCGCGGCCGTGGCCACCCGCGCCGATGATCACCACGTCGACGACCTCCGTCATCGGACCCTCTTGCCCCGAAGGTCCGAGGTGATCGGATGCGCAACGGCTCCGTCGTCGACGGTCAATCGCACGGGCGCCACCGCGGCAGCATAGCAGGGCTGGCGGTTCACCACGGCACGGCCTGATAGCCAGACCGGTCGCTCATGTGGTGGTTGTCGGCCACGTCGATGATGTTGATGGGACCGGGGCAGGTGTCGCTGGGCTCGAGCCGACGGGCGAGCACCAGCGTCTCGGAGTGCTCGGCGAGCGCGGCCAGGTCGGTGACGAGCATGTCGGCGAGATCGGGCAGCCCGAGGTCGGCGAAGATGCGATTTTTACCGCGCAATGCCGTGGGGTCGACGTGGGGGTCGAAGATCTGGACGGCCATTCCGTCCATCCGGAGTCGTCGGACCAGCTCGACCCAGGGGCTCTCGCGCAGGTCGTCGGTTCCCGCCTTGAACGCCAGGCCGACCAGCCCCACGCGCCGCACATCGGTCCGAACGATGGCGTCGACCAACCGCTGCAGCTGCGCTGCGTTGGCGGGCAGCACCGAGGTGGTCAGCGGCACGGTCAGGCCTCGGTCGACGGCCAGCCGCCCCAGTGCGCGCAGATCCTTGGGGAGGCACGAGCCGCCGAACGGCTCACCCGGGCGCAGATAGGCGGTCGAGATGTTGAGCGTGCGGTCTCGACACAGCAGATCCATGACCTGCCGCCCGTCGGACCCCACCGCGTGGGCCAGCGCGCCCACCTCGTTGGCAAAAGCGACCTTGAGCCCATGGAAGGCATTGGTCGCGTATTTGAGCAGCTCCGCGGTTTCGAACGGGACGATCTCGACCGGCCCCGTCGCTTCGCCCAAGCGGGCGAGATAGGCCGCGGCATCGGATGGATCGCGGGCCCCGATGACGGTCTGGGGGGGCGCCTGCATGTCGGCCAGGGCACTGCCCTCGCGCAGGAACTCGGGCGAGACGAGGAGGGTCCATCCGTCGCCATGGCGACGGCCGCTGGTGGCCTCGATGGCCGGCAAGACCCGGGTACGGGTGGTTCCGGGGGGGACGGTGCTGCGCAGCACGACCGTCCTCATGGGTGGCCCGGCGTCGCGCAGGGCCGTGCCGATCTGCTCGGCGACCCGGTCGATCGAGCGTAGATCGGGCCGGCCGTTGGCCCCTGTCGGCGTGCCGACGCAGACGAGGATCTCGTGAGCCTCCGTCAGCGCGGCCTGGACGTCGGTCGACGCCGTGAGGGCGGCGCCCGCCCGTACGATCGCATCGTCGAGACCGGGCTCCGCACACGAGGCCCGCCCGCGCTCGAGGAGATGGACCTTGTCGGCGTCGATATCGACGCCCACGACCGGATGTCCGCGGCGAGCCAGGGTGGTCGCCACTACCGTGCCCACATAGCCGAGCCCCAGAACACAGATCGTCATGCGGGCCTTCGTCGGTGGGAGGCGGCCGAGCGAGCACCGCTCTCGAGCGCCATCAGCTCGTGCTCGAGGGCGCGCCGGTTTCGTTCCCAGCGCGCCAGCTTGCGCTTGCGCAGCTCCTGCGCC
>JAHZJA010001503.1 GCA_022601155.1 Deltaproteobacteria bacterium
GCTGCTGCGGCTGCCGCCGATGTGTGTCGCCGACGTACTCGGCGAATGGTTCTCGTCTCCGCTGCTGACAGCCGCGCTGTCGTTGCCCGCGCTCGCGGGCACGTTCACCGGGCCCTGGTCGCCGGGCAACGCCATCAATCTTCTCCGCCGCGAGAGCCTCAGCGGGCCCGGCGTCGTGGGGGGCGGGCCCATGCTCGTCGCCGCGCTCCAGCGTGCCGCCGAATCGGCCGGCGTGGAGATTCGGACCGGCACCGCCGTCGAGCGGATTCGCATGGGCGCCCGCGGGGTCCAGGGTGTGACCCTGGTCGGTGGCGAGACCATCGACGCCACCCAGGTTGCAGCCTCGTGTCACCCCCGCCACACGCTGCTGGAGCTGGTCACCCCCGGGAGCATCGAGTATCGGCTCGAGCATCGCATCGACACGTTCCGCACCCGCGGCACGGTCGCCCACGTCTTGCTCGCCCTCGACAAGGCACCGTCGCTGGGCGGTCCCGACGACGAGACCATCCAGTGGGCGCGGACCGGAGCCCACGTCGACGATCTCGAGCGTGCCCACGATGCGCTCAAGTATCGCGAGATTCCCTCCACCCCCATCCTCGACGTCCACCTCCCGACCGTCGAGCAGCCCGACCTCGCACCCCCGGGCCATGCGGTGGCCTCGGTGCTCGTTCACTTCGCTCCCCACTCCCCCGACGGTGGTTGGACCGACGACGCTCGGGACGCCCTGGGCGATCGGGTGGTCGAGCTGCTCGGCGAGCACGACGCCGGGCTCCCCGGCTCGGTCGTCGGACGACAGGTGCTCACGCCCTCCGATCTCGAGGCACGCTACGGCGTGGCGGGCGGCAATCTGCATCATGGAGAACACAGCCTCGACCAGCTGCTCGTGCGCCCCACCCCCGAGTGCATCCACCACCGCACCCCGCTGCCCGGGTTGTTCTTGTGCGGCAGCGGCAGTCACCCCGGCGGCGGGCTGACCTGCGCCCCGGGCGAGCTGGCGGCGGCAGCGATGCTGGCTGCCAAGTAGACGCCCGGCGCTCGCGCGGCCGTCTGTGGCGCAACGCAAGCCAAACGACGGGCACAAACGACCAGGCATGGGCGCCGCTCCGCGAACACGGCCCAGCCGCGATTTTCGGCCGTCGGGGGCGCATGCTACGCTGCGACCCAATGGCGGTTCTCAAACACCTGCCATCGGGCACCGAGCACACGATGGCGGCCCGACACCTCGTCGGCCGGTCACCTCCATGTCAGCTGTTGCTCGATCGGCCGCAGGTCTCGGGTGTCCACGCCGAGCTGGTCTGGGACGGCTCGCGCTGGGTCGTCCAGGACC
Organism: Deltaproteobacteria bacterium; assembly: GCA_022601155.1. GTDB lineage: Bacteria > Myxococcota_A > Polyangia > Nannocystales > Nannocystaceae > Paraliomyxa. Next base: position 1,328 of record JAHZJA010001503.1, read on the forward strand.
TCGGCAGTCGCAACGGGACCTTCGTCGACGGTCGACGGCTCGACCCCGGTGAACGTGGCTCGCTGACCGTGGGCTCCGAGATCACCTTCGGCACGCAAGAGGAGCGGTTCTCCGTCACCGACACGGCGGCGCCGAGGCTGATGGCGCGTGCAACCGACGGCCGCGTCGTGTTTGCCGAGGCCGACATGCTGAGCCTTCCGTCCGAGGACGATCCCCAGGCCACGGTGCTCTCGGATGCGTCTGGCCACTGGACGCTCGAGACCGCCGAAGAGACCCGCAAGGTCGAGGACCAGGACACCGTCACCGCGGGCGGCCTGCTGTGGACGGTGCACATCCCCGATGTCATCACCAACACCCGCGACATCGAGGACATCCCGCTGCGGCTGGACGAGCTGACCCTCGAGCTGTTCGTCAGTCGCGACGAGGAGCACGTGGGTTGCCGGGTGCTCCACGGCGAGTCCCGCAGCGAGCTCGATGCGCGGGCCCACATGTTCTTGTTGCTCACCCTCGCGCGCGCCCGCATCAGCGATCGCGAGCAGGCCACACTGCCCGCTTCAGAGCACGGCTGGGTCCATCGCGAGGACCTCGTCGACATGCTCAAGATCGACGCGCAGCTGCTCAACCTGTGGGTCCATCGGGCTCGGCAGCAGCTACGCCAGGTCGGGGTCGCCGACGCGGCGCGGGCCATCGAGCGTCGCTCCGGCACCCGACAGCTGCGGCTGGGTACCGACCGGTTCGTCATCGTCCCCGCGTAGCGCGGGCCGTCGACGGGGACACCCCCGACTCTTGGAATCCCCTACGCTGGGCACCACTGGTGGTGCTCGGGCCGACGGGTGATCGATCGGCGACAAAGATTTCGCGAGGGGAACCGAGCGAGGGATTCGTCCATGGGGCGCGGGCGTCTTGCCCCCGGCTCCGACCAAGTCCCCACTCATGAACACGACCCACTCCCCCAACAGCTTCGGCGTCCTCGCTCTTTGCAGCCTGCTCGGCGCTCCCCTGCTCACCGCCTGTGACTCCGGCGACGACGTGGACGAGTACGGCCACGAACGTGCCGCCGCCGACCCCAACTCCCTGACGCGCGCCAGCGAAGACGCGATCATCGAGGCGATGGAGTTCGAGCCCTCCCCCGAGGTGTTCGAGTACACCGGACAGATCGACGACCTCGACGCGCCGTGGCGACGTGGACCGCGGCCCGGACCACTGCGGGCCGAGCCCGAGGGCGAGACCCACGATGCCTCCGATGATCTGGTCGATTTGCTGACCCGCGACGGGCGAACCTATCGCCAACGGCTGGGCACCCAGGGGCTCCACACGGGCACCATCAGCGACTTCGAGGCATCCCCCACCCCGATCGAAGGCGAGGATCCCGACCTCGACGAGGCGATCGATTCCCTGACGCTCCGCGAGCTCATTACCGGAGGCGTCGACAACCGGATCCGATCCACCGCAACGAGCAAGCAGGGCGTGATGGTCAAGATCGCCGGGACCTCCACCAGCACCAACACCACGTGCTCGGCCTCGATGATCGCCCCCCGGGTCTTTCTCACCGCAGCGCACTGCGTGACCGACAGCAACGGCGACTGGAGCTACGGAAGCGCCGACTGGGTGATGCCCTCGGTCCGCGGGCGCTCGTTCTCGGGGAGCAACACGGCCCTCGACTCCAACGACACCCCCTGGGGGGCCCGTCAGGTGACCCGACTCATCAAGCCCAGCGCCTGGACCGGCGGCGGAAGCAAGTACGACTACGCCATCTTGATCATCGGTGACCACGCCCCCGACAACGCGGGCACGATCGAGTGGGATCCGCAGCCGGCCAAGTTCGCCAACGACGACTGTGACGATCTCGACGGTCTGACAGTCAACCTGCGGGGGTATCCAGGCCGCACCAAGACCTGCGCGAGTGCATCGTCGGAGGATAACGGCCAGTGCGGCGGCTATGCGTACGTCGAGGCCAAGCCGGTCGACGAGTGCACGACCAACTCCATCTACTACTACCTCGACTCCCAAGAGGGCCAGAGCGGCTCACCCGTGTACCGTTACAGCGCCGTCACCGGGGTCCGCACGGTCGTCGGCATCAACCGGGGCACGTTCGGATCCCGCAACTACGGCCACAAGATCCGCTCGGGCAGCTACGGCGCGATCTGTGCCGCGGTGGAGGACCCGGCCAACTTCAGCTCGCACTTCACCAACCCCTCCTGTTGATCAGCCCGCGCGGAGAGCCGTGTCTCGCGGCTCACCGCGGCCCCACGACAAGCCGCCCGCCATGTCTCAGCTCGCCCACTTCTTCACCATCGACAACGTCATCTCCGAGACCACGCTCGCGCGGGTGCTCCAGGCCGCGTCCGCGGTGCCCTTTCACGACGGCGCGCGCACAGCCGGGCGGTGGGAAGGCCAGCGCAAGTGCAACACCCAGGCCGACCGTGAAGGCATGCGCTCGGCCTGCGACGCCGTGATGGACGAGCTGATGACCCACCGAGCCCTGTGCAAGCGCGTCCTCCCCCACGAGGCGGTACAGCCGATGCTCAGCCGCTATCGCGTCGGCGATTTCTATGGTCCCCACGAGGACAGTCCCATTCAAAGTGGCATCCGGGCCGACCTCTCGTACAGCCTGTTCCTCGGTGATCCGTCAACCTACGAAGGGGGCGAGCTGGTCCTGGGCGAAGGCAAGGCGGCGGTCTCCATCAAGCTGCCCTCGCGCTCGTTGGTCTGCTACCCCACGGGGCTGATGCATCAGGTCTTGCCCGTGACCGCCGGGCAGCGCTTGGTGCTGGTGGGGTGGATGCAGAGCCTCGTTCGCGATCCCGGCCAACGCGATCTGCTCCACGAGGTCCACCAGACCACCGATCGTCTGGCGGCACGCGAGGGGCTCGAGACAGAGGTCGCCGCCCTGTCTCGGGTGTACGGCCGACTGCTGCGGCAGTGGGCCTTTGCCTGACCCGCCGTGGGCCGGGGGCTCCACCGCCGACCTTTCGCTGCGGCGACGGCCCGAGATTCGCGAGGGCCGACCCGGCCGGTTCCGCTTCGGTTCGCTCCACCGCCTTGCGAGGGTCGACGCGCTGGCGAACCCTGAGAGCGAAGGTCCACGAGACCACGCCCTCGATGAACAGATATACGATCTTCTTCGCCGTACTGTGCCTCCCCTTCGGCTCGACCGCCTGTGGTGTGTTCGCGGGACAAGACGACACCTCGATGGAGACCGATGCCAGTGCGGCCTCGGGCGGCGGGCACACCGGTGGCATGAGCCGGGGCACGGGCAACGGCACGGGCAACAACGGCACCACGAACGTCGACAGCAGCAGCTCTGGCGGCGGCGACATCGTGCTCGAGCCCGACGGGAGCCCCGTAACGTTCGAGTGCGACCCGTACGCGCAGAACTGCCCCAAGGGCGAGAAGTGCTTGCCGTGGGCCAATGACGGCGGCGGAGCGTGGAACGCGACGACCTGCTCGCCGATCGTCGAGCAGCCGCACCAGCTCGGTGAGGAGTGCATGGCGATCGGCTTCGCGTCGGCGGGCGCGGACACCTGCGACCTGGGCCTGATGTGCTGGGGCGTGGATCTGATGACCAACCTCGGAACCTGTGTGGCCATGTGCGGCGGCTCGGCGGCGGCTCCGGTGTGTGAGCCCGAGGGCACGGCGTGCTCGATCACCAACAGCGGCTCGGTCGTCCTGTGCCTGCCCATGTGCAGCCCACTCGACCAAGATTGCGGGGCGAACCAAGGCTGCTACCCGATTGGGGGCTCGTGGGTCTGTGCCCCCGACGCCTCCAATGCTGGCGGTGGCTACCAGGAGGTCTGCGCGTTCATCAATGTCTGCGACCCCGGGCTGGTGTGCATCGATGCTGCCTCCACCCCCAACTGCGCTGGCGATGCGTGCTGCACGGAGCTTTGTGAGGTCGACAACCCTGCGGGCGCCAGTCAGTGCCAGGGTGCGGCCGACGGCCAGTTCTGTGCACCGTGGTATGGCGCCGGGGCGGCCCCCAGCGGATTCGAAGACGTCGGCCTGTGCACCCTGCCTACCTGACGCGCAGCGCCGGGGCGGCGCGAGCAGAGACGGCCCCGGCCGTTGGCAACGGTCGCTCGCGGCCGAAGCCTGGCGTCACGCGCCTGCGTCGCAGTGCCCCTCCCCGTCGATATGCCCGAGCGTCGCCGTCTGGGCCTCGATGAAGCCCCACAGATCCGAGATCTCTCGGCTTCCAACCTGGTAGCGAGCCTCACCCGTGATGTCCACGGCGCGCAGCTCCTGCATCGTCACCTCGCCGTCGGCGTCGGCATCAGCCCCGGCGATCAGATCGAAGGCGACGTTGGGCTCGGGAGAGTCGAGGTCGTCGTAGAACAAGTGATCGGCGTGAATTGTGAGCTGACTGTGGGCCTCGCCGCCGTCGGGCTCCGCGGTCGAGTGACACTCGCGATAGTGGGTGTCGGTCGCGAACCCCCAGCGAAAATCGATCGTCTCCCCGCCGCGGCGGGCCTGGCCCTCCACGAGGATCGACAGACCTTCGTCGATCATCGTGGCCGCGGTCTCGTCGCTGACGGCGATGGCCGTCGCGGCGGTGACGGGGGCCACGCGATAGCCCAACAGTGGATGCTCCTCGAACTCCACCTCCAGCTCCCCGAGGAGGTGGCCTCCCCCCGCCGAGCCCTCACGCAGATCGACGATGTAGCGGCCCGGCATCACCTCGCCCTCGGCCTCGATCCCCTGCACCGCGATCGCGAACTCCGAGAACTCGATCTCCCAGCCATCGATGACGTCTTCGGCCGGGATCCGGTCCTCGACGTACGCCTCGCCGTACGCACTGACCCGCAGCACCGTCGGCGCGCGCTCGGCATCGCAGGCTCCTGCCAGCAGGCCGACGGTGACCGCTGCCAGCTGGGCTCGGCGACGCCACGGTCGCCGGCACTTCGTGATTCGGTCTTGCGTGTTCATAGCGGGGCCACCCCGTAGTGATCGTGGGCCTGGGTGTTGCGACGCAGGCGGTTGTAGGCTTCGGTCTCGGGCTCGATGACCACGATGTGATCCCCGTCTTCGTCGAGCATCTCGAAGTCGACGCCATCGAACAACGAGTCTTGCTCGAAGGGATCGGCGATGTGGAGCTGGAGCCCGAGCACGGGCTCGTCGCCAGCGCCGGGATCGACGTCGAGCGACAGCGGCAGCCCCACCACCCGACGACCATCGTCTTGGTCCAGCAGCGCCGAGAACTCCCAGCGCTCCCCGTCGAGGGTCGCGACCCCAGCGATCTCGAACGTATGGCCGATGATGGGGTCGTCGGGGTGGAGGCCGTCCTCGGCCCGCGCACGTGTGAAGCCAAAGTTGGCACCGCTGTACTCGGCGTCGAGCAACGTGGCCTGGCCGAGCACCGCGCCGTCGTCTCGCCAGTCGAACACGTGACGACCCGACAGCTCGCCCACCACTTCTCCCCCGCCGTAGTGGCCGGGGTGCGCGTAGGCGCTGGGCACCATCAAGTCCCATGCCCGTCCCAACAAGGAGGCATGCTGCTCACCGTCGGTGGTGAACTCCACGGTGTTGAGAGCCACGCGGCAGCGACTGAGCTCGACCCGGTATCCCAGATCGGTCTGCGCGCTGACGATCGCACCACTGTCGACCACGACGTCGGCGGCGACGCGGTCGGCCAGCTCACTATCGAACGCACACCCCGCGTTCGACGCGATCAGCAGGCATGCCACGAGGGGACAAAGAGGTAGGGGAAGTCTCATGGGCTCGGATCCGTGGAGGAAGGAGATCTGCGTGTTACACGCAAAACCGACGTAGGGCGGCTTGGATGACGCGTCCACGCCAGTCCCAGCGCATACGACGGCGACCTCCCATTTGGATCGATCGCAGCGACCAACAGTTGGGGCCGAACCAAATCGGCGCCCGCCCCGTACCGCGCCCGTCGATGCCGAGTGCGAAGCCCATTGTTCAGTGTGGAGGCCATGGGCGGCGTTTGGCCACGCTCCTGGCCGCGGTCACCACGGTCTTCCCCGCCGCTGCCTTGGCGGCCGCTCCCGCCGAAACGCCGGCCGAGTCACAGCCGGTCGGTCCCGAGCCTGCGCCATCAACGTCGACCTCCCCAGACACGGACCCCCCTGCCGATCCCGCCGCGGATGCCCAGACCCGGCTGGTCACGGTCAGCACGGGGACCGGTGATGGCCTGACCGCCACCTCCCATAAGATCGATGCCGCCACGATTCGCACCACGCCCAAGCGGAGCGCCGAGGATCTGCTGCGGCTGGTGCCCGGGATGCTGGTCGTGCAGCACGGCAACCAGGGCAAGGGCCACCAGTACTACATCCGTGGCTTCGATGCCGTGCACGGGTCCGACGTCGAGGTGCTCGTGGACGACGTCCCCATGAACGAGCGCTCCAACGTTCACGCCCACGGCTACCTCGATCTGTCGTTCGTCATCCCCGAGGTGGTCAAGAGCATCGAGGTCAAGAAGGGCTCGGTACGACTCGAGCAGGGGGCCTTCGCCACCGCAGGCTCGGTGGAGTACCAGCTCGGCGTTCCCGCGGCGTTTCGCGGAACCACGCTCGGCTACGAGTTCGGTACCACCGGTCGCCACCGCGCGGTGATGGTGCACGCTCCGCGCGACCGCAACGAGCAGACCTTCATTGCCGCCACCGCGTTCACCGACCAGGGCTACGGCGAGAACCGGCAGGCCCAGGGTCTGTCGGCGCTGGGCAAGGCGCGGCTGTGGCAGGGCAAGGGCGCCTACGTCGACGCACTGGGAGGGCTCTACGCCGCCCGCTTCGGCCTGCCCGGCACCCTGCGGCTGGACGACGTCAACACCGGTCGGGTGGGATTTTACGACGCCTACCTCCACGATACGGGAGGCGAGTCGGCCCGTGCCCTCACCTCCATTCGTGCGGGCATCGAGCGCAGCCGCGGGTCGTTTTCGATCACAGGTCATGCGCAAGCCCGGCGGTTGTCGCTCGACGAGAACTTCACCGGGTCGCTGGGGACCCAGACCGACTTTGGCGAGTTCGATCCGCGTGCAACCCATGGCGACCGACATGTGCAGCGCCAAGACGCCGCCATCGGCGGGGTCCGCATGCACGGCCGGGTGCGCCTGCACGACAAGGTGGACCTGCGCCTCGAAGGACACTGGACGGCGACCGCCGTCGACCAGCACGTCGATCAGCTCACGACCGAGGGCGTCCGCTGGGACACCAGTCGCGACCAGCTCGCCGAGCAACACGAGTTTGGGCTGGGCCCCGGCATCGCGTGGCGAGCCCTGCCCTGGCTGCGACTCGAGTCGGGGCTGCGGATCGAGGCCGTGCACGCGCGGGTCCACGATCGTCAGCAGGCGCAGCGGTTCTCCGGGACCCAGGTCGCGGCCGCGCCACGCTTCGCCGCCCAGGCCCTCCTCGGCCCGCGGTGGCAGCTGTTCACGGCCTATGGTCGTGGCTTTCGCCCTCCCGAGGCTCGAGCGTTCACCTTGCCCCAGCAAGTCCCGGAGAACGTCGACCTCGACCAGTTCGCCGGAGGGCAGCCCCACATGACCCTCACCGACAACGCCGAGGTCGGGGCGCGGTGGCAGCCGGCCGATTTCATCGACGTCGGGGCCGCGGTCTTCGGCACCTGGATCGATCGAGAGAGCGTGTTCGACCACGTCTCCGGCTTCAACATCGAGCTGGGCCCCACCCGGAGGCTCGGCGTGGAGGCCGACGTCCAGATTCGGCCCACGCCCTGGCTCGGCATGGGTGTCTCGGTGGTGGGCAATCACGCCCGCTTCACCAACACGGGTGCGCCGATTCCGGGTGCCCCTCCCCTGCTCGCCCAGGTCCAGGGCACGCTGATGCACCCCAAGGGCTGGCGCGCAGGCCTGCGTGGCTTCGTGATGGGACCGCGGCCGCTGTCGTACGGTGCAACCGCGGGTGCGGCCGCCGTGCTCGATACCTCGGTGGGCTACCAGTGGCGCTGGCTCGGCGTCGACCTCAGCGTCGACAACGTGCTGGGCAGCAAGTGGCGCGACGGTGAGTACCACTTCGCCTCGCACTGGGACCGCAGCCGCGACGTGAGCCGCCTGCCCACGATCCACTACGTGGCCGGTCCCCCGCGGATGTTCCGACTCGCCGGATCGGTCCGGTTCTAACCCGGGTCGACGTCAGTGGTCGTGGTCGTGGTCGTGCCCGTGCCCGTGACCGTGACCGTGATGATGGCCGTGCGAGTGTCCGTGGTCGCCATCGCCATGGTCGTGGATGTCGCGATGATCGTGCTCGTGGCTCCCTTCGAGAATCTCGAGCCACGGCCGCAGCCCCCACCGCCACAGCTGGGCCAGCAGGACCAACCCCATCACCACCACCGCGCCCACGCTCAGCCATCCGTGCCCATGGTCCTGCTGGAGCTGATCGGGCACCGCGATGGGCACCCCCACCAGGTTGACCGCGTAGGCCATACCGACGCTGACGACCAAGGTCACCCCGAGACCGAGCAGCACCGCGCGCGTGCCGTAGCCGCGTCGCAACACGCCGATCGTAGCGAGGTTCGTCGCCGGGCCCAGCAGCAGTCCCACCAGCACCGCCCCCGGTGAGACGCCCTTGAGCACCAGCACCGCGGCCAGGGGTGTCGCCGAGGCTGCGCACACATAGCTCGGCATCGCGATCGCGGCGACCACCAGCACGTCGAGCCCGGACTCCGCGAGCCCCACCAGCGAGCCCTCGCCGATCACCACCTGCACGAACGCCGCCGCCAGCAAGCCGACGACCGTCCACGGTGCAGTGTGGAGCACCAGCTCGTCGAAGTAACCGTAGGCCCGCGAGAACGTACGGCCGTGAGCGGCCGCGCCCGAGAGCAGCGTCTGCGCCGAGTCGGGGGCCGACCACGTTCGTCCGCTGCGCTCGACCAGCTTGGCGAACGCCAGTGCGGCCACCAGAGCCAGAGCCACCGCCGCCACCAGGCGCAGCACGGCGAACGGCCACCCCAAGAATCGAACCGTCAGGGTCAGCGTCTCCGGCCCGAGCTCTGGCGTCGCGATGAGAAAGGCCATCACCAGGGCCGGGCCCGCCCCGCGGCGGCGCAGAGACTCGGCCAGCGGTAGCACCCCGCATGCACACAGCGGCAGCGGTGCCCCCACCGCGATCCCACGAAACGCCTGCCTGAGCGAGCCCCCCGAGGTGAAGTACCGAGAGGGGATCCGCGAGCCCACCAGCTGGAGCGCCGCGCCGATAGCCAGCCCCAGCAACAACATCGGTGCGGTCTCGATGAGCAGCTCGACGAACGCCGCGCCCACCTCGGCCCGTACCTCGCTGCCATGCTCGCCCCCTTGCATCGCGGCGAGCACGGGCAGCCCCACTCCGACCACCGCGGCGATCACATCCAACGCGCTGACCATCGCCCCCCGCGGCGCGGGTGAGTCGTGGTCGTGATGGAAGATCACGTGCACGAGGAAGCCCGCGATCCCGGCTCCCAACCAGGTGTGGAGATCGAGGTGCAGGCGTGTCTGCACCACGTCCGCCAGCGCGAAACCCAAGATGGTCGCCACCGCTACGGCCACCGTGCGCCGCAACGCGCTCGTTCGCCCGCCGTGCGCCAGTGCCTCGGCCACGAACAACGCCGTCAGCGGCAGAGTATGGGCCGCCACCGCCACCACCAGCGACTCATGCGAGTGACCGTCGTGACCGTGACCGGCGTAGGTGCCCAGCGCCACTCCCTCGGCCAGCTGGTGGGCGACGAAGCCGTAGAAACCCAGTTCCGTCCCCACGCGGTGGCTCGACATCTCGAGCGAGGGGCGCAAGCGCTTGGCCAGTGGTGCGAGCAAGCCCGGCAACACCACCGCCGCGGCGAACACCACCAGCGCGCCGCCACCAATCTCCGCCACCGACTCGGGCAACAGCTGCACCACGACGGCCGAGCCCACCGCCGCCACGGCGAACGTGCGCAGCGGTCCGAGCCACGCGCCCTTGCGCCGACTGATCGCACCGATGAGTGCGCCCAGGAGGATCGATCCCACCGTGATGGCGATCGCCTCGCTCATGCGTGCCCGGTCACTCGGCGTACCCTAGCGAAGTGACCGCGGGCCGGCCACGCGCCTGACCCCCCATCGCCCGGGCCTCCCTCCCGTGCCCAGCATGACCCGATTTTGCAGGTGCGGCGCGACGCGGCCCCGGGCGGGTGGGACGACGTGAGGGCCCGTATTCGGGTCCGCGCCGCGGCGGCGAAAGACGTTCGGCGCATCGCCACCCCGGGAGGTCAGCGGAGCGAGAACTGGCCCAGGCGGAGCTGGTCGTCCATCCGCCGCCGCTCGGCGACATAGGCACGCGTGTTCAGGGTCAGCAGCACGGCCGCGGTGACTCCCACCGCGATCGCCCACAACCACGACACGAACAACGCCATCAGGCTCAGGGCCAACGCGGGTGCCAGGCGTCGACACCAGCGTCGCCGCAGGTGTGCGGCCAGCCCCCATCCGTTGCGCAAGGGCAGCCGCGCACGAAGACCACCACCACGCAGTGCCCGCAGGCGCGCGATGAGCTGTGGTACGCGTGTCCGTTCCCCGCGGTAGCAAGCCAGGACGATGGCCGCCCGGAGCAAGGCACACCGGGTCTCGGGTTGCTCGTGGACGCGGGCGGCCTCGACATCGACCCGATCGAGGCGGTCGTAGTCCTGCCCCCACAACAATGTCCGGCCGCGGCGATACACACTGGAGGTCCGGCAGCGCCCAATGCGGTGCACGATGAGCCACAGGGCGTGCGGGAGGCTGCGCGCATGCTCCCGAACCATGCGCAGGCCGTAGCTCGAGCAGCTCTCGCAGCGACCAAACGTGCAGACCACCGACCGTAGCGGGCCCCGGCCCGACAGGCGGCGACGATACGAGAGGATCCCGGACTCCAGCGCACGCTGACCCATCCATGATGGCGAGTTGGTCGTCATCGCGGATCAGAACGAGCAGTCGAGTCCCACGCAATCCAGCGCCCCGCAGTCCAGCGCACTGCAGTCGAAGGCGACGCCGAGGTCCCCACAACCTGGCGTCACATCGAGGTCGCAGAACAAGTCGCATAGATCGCAGACTGTCTCCGTGCTCCCCGTGACGTCGAGGGTCCGCTCATCGTCGTCGTCGACGATGTCGACCATGTCGACGGTCGCCACCGCCGCGATGGCCATGCCTTGCTCCCGCACGGGGCTGAGCTTGCCCCCCAGGCGCTCGACGAGAGACCGACGCACCCCCGGCGGCAAGGAGAACGTCTGCGTCTCGGGATCCCACAGGACCGCCCGCGGACCGGCCTTGGTGGTTACGGCGGCACCGAAAGCGGCCCGCAGCCAGGCGCGCCGAATGTGCGCGGGGTTGGGCTCGAGCGGTGCCTGGGGACCAAGGCGAGCGTTCACCCCGACCATCGGGCGTGCGTGGGGGAAGCCTCGCTGCAGCTTGCCGAGGGCAGCGTGGGGGTACGTATCCGTCGAGCGACCGGCGTGGGTCGCCACGTGATGCGCCATCGCGGCGATGGTCCGTAGGCCTCCGCGCTGGACCACCGACGCGCGCGAGGTACGGTGCTCGACACCAGCAAGCGCCGCGGCGAACGCCGCAGCGGAGCTCGGATCGTCGACCAACAACCAGGCGTGCCCACCGATAGCGTCCCTGCGCTCGAGCAACAACTCGACCAGCCCGCCGTCGGGCTCGGCCACGAGTGCCAGTCGCCTGCCGCCCATCGATCCGTCCACGACCAGGCGATGCGGAATGCCGGCCGGTCTCAGGAGCGCGGCCAGCCGGAGCAAGATGCGTTCGTAGCGTTGGCGACGATCGATGGGGTCATGGGCAGCTGTCGGTTGCACGTGACGCGGACAACAGCTCACCGGGCCGCAGCTATTTCGTTCACATGTGTGAAAATCCGACGTCCCACACGAGCACTCCCCGAGCGGCGGTAGTGTCGCTGAACGGCGTCCCGTTCCCCTTGCGACGCACTCGACTGTGCGCCCGGCTCTCCCTGCATGAACGCCCCGGTACGCGCCGCCTGCCTTTCAGCGGCGGCCGCTATGGCGCCGCGCGGCCGCACATGGCCAGCGCCGCGCGTTCGATGTCGTCTTCGCCCAGGAGCACGAGATCGGCCGCCGGGCCCAGCGGGATGAAGCTGTCGAGACTGGTCACCCGGCGCAGCGTGCCCTCGAAGCCCGCATCGACAAGCTGTGCGATCACGCCCTCGGAGACGCCACCACTGCGACGGGTCTCGTCGACCACCAGCACCCGCCCCACGGCATTGGCTTCGCGCAGCAGGTCGTCGATGGGCAGGGGCGCCAGCCAGCGCAGGTCGAGCACCGAGGCGTCGACCCCCTGCGCCGCCAGGCGCTTGGCCACCCGCCGCGACATGCGAACCCCGTTGGCGAACGAGACCAGCAGCAGGTCGTTGCCCTCGCCGTACCGACGCGCCTGCCCCAGCGGGATCGAGGGCGCATCGTGCTGGTAGGTGCTCTGGTACAGCCCGTCCCCTTCTTCGTGGAGGTCGCGCGTGTTGTACAGCGCAATGGGCTCCAACATCACCGACACCGCACCGTCGACCTTGGCCGCCGCGACACACGTGCGCAGCATGGCCGCAGCATCCTCACCGTTGGAGGGCGACGCGACGATCAACCCGGGGATGTCGCGGAGCACGGCGATGGAGTTGTCGTTGTGGAAGTGCCCGCCAAAGCCCTTTTGGTAGCCGTACGACGCGATCCGAACCACCATGGGGTTTTGGTACTGCGCCTGCGAGAAGAACTGGAGTGTGGCCGCCTCGCCGCGAATCTGATCCTCGGCATTGTGGAGGTAGGCCAGGTACTGGATCTCGGGGATCGGCAGGAAACCCGCCTGCGCCGCGCCGATCGCCAGGCCGAGGATCGTCTGCTCGTCGAGCAACGTATCGAACACCCGGCCGATGCCCATCCGTCGCTGCAAGCCACGGGTGAGCCCGTACACGCCCCCCTTCTTGGCCACGTCTTCGCCGAAGATCATCAGCTCGGGGTACTTGAGCATCAGGTCGCCCAAGCAGCGGTTGATGTGACCGGCCAGCGGTAGCGCCCCCGCGTGCTCGGGCAATCGTCGCCGCTGTTGCTGGCGAGCCGCCTCGTCGTCGATGACGCTGGGCGCCCAAAACTGCAGCCGCGCGGGCTCGGCCACCACCCGCGCCGCCTCGGTGTCGATCTTGGCCGGATGCCGCGGAGCCAGCGGGGTCATCACCTCGGCGGCCGTGCTCAGCATCGGCCGCCCCTCGACCGCACGCACGGTCGCCTCGACCTCGGCCTGCGCGGCCTCGTAGCGGGCTTGGGCCTCGGCGGGCGTGATCACCCCGGCCTCGACGAGCATGCGCGCGGTCGCCAACACGGGGTCGCGTGCTTCATCGGAACGCAGGTCCTCGATGTCGCGGTAGGCCAGCGCGACATCGGACCCCGCGTGCCCCAGCAGCCGCACCGTGCTCAGGTGCAGGAAGGCCGGCTTGCGTGTCTCGCGAACGTAGCGAACGGCATCGCTGGCGACTTCGTAGGCGGACGCCAGGCGACAGCCATCGGCGGAGAAGTACCGCAGGCCGGGGCGGCCGCGGTAGTTCTGCTCGATCCACCCCGGCGGGGTTCGAACGCTGATCCCCAGGCCGTTGTCCTCGCACACGAACAACAGCGGCATCGGCAGATCCATGTGCGCGATGTAGCAAGCCGCATTGATCGCTCCCGTCGCCGTGGAGTGGTTGGCCGATGCATCGCCAAAGCTGCACATCACGATCGCGTCGCCAGGAAGATCGGTGCTGACACCGAGCCGGTTGGCGCGCTTGAGAGCAAACGCCATCCCGACCGCCTTGGGTAGCTGCGATGCGACGGTGGACGTCTGCGGTGGGACCCACAGCGGCCGGCTTCCGAACACCTTGTGCCGCCCGCCTGCGATCGGCTCGTCACGTGCCGCCACCATGCCGAGCAAGATGTCGCGCACCGCATGCGGATACCCGCCCTGACGTGCGCGTTCGAGAAAGAACCCACCCGAGCGGTAGTGGAGGAACGCCGGATCGTCGGGCCGCATCGCAGCCGCGACGGCGGCATTGCCTTCATGACCCGAGGAACCGATCGTGTAGTACCCACGCCCTCGCCCGCGCAGCTGCAGCGCCGCGAAATCGAGGTGGCGACTTCGCACTTGAATGTCGAGCAACGCCAGTGCTTGCTCGGCGGTGAGCGATCCCAACCCCGACTGCGCGTTGGCAGCCTTGTCGGGATTGTCTTCGATGCCTTTTCGAAACGCCCGGTCGACGGAAGGGGCCGATGCTGGCTCGGGATTGGACATGAGGGCTCCAAGCATGGTCCGCACACCGTTCGACCGCTTGTGCTCGATTGCGGTCGTTGCCGTGCGCGTTCCCCCTGGAACCTCGTACACCCCAGGTGATGTTGCAATGGGACCCCATCTGCAGCCGCTCGAGCGCGGATCAAATCCGGGGCCGGAGCCGCTTTTTGGTTCCAAAACGGTACGGTGGGGCTTATATGTAAGCTGCCTGGTGTAGCCGGTTTTGCTCGCCAAACGTCGTCGTCGACCTACTTCGCGGGTCGCGCCGCGGATCTCGCCACTATGAAGACATCCTCGCAGCCTCCATTGGGGTGGGGCGTGCGAAGGGTGGGCTCACGCCCCCTGTCGCGCTTCCTTCCCTCGCTCTCCCTCTGCGCCGCCGCGCTGGCCTCCACCAGCAGCTTCGCTGGCCCACCCGACGTGCCCTTTGGAAAGGGCACCGTGTCCAAGGGCAAGTTCACCGCCGAGCTGTACCGCGGCGCGGCCGTGCCGTTCGAGCTGACCGTCTTTGCCACCCCCAACGACTGTCAGGGTCACATGGACCTGCAGATCGCCTGGAACGAGGCCAACAACCGCGTCGTGCTCGATCTGCAGAGCGACGGAGCGCTCGAGCCCTTCCCCGATGTCGATCGCACCGAGGGCGTCAACTTCCTCCCCAACCCGTTCTTCCCCGAGCCCATCGATTTCGTCGACGGTCGCTACCAGCTGTGGATCATCTCGGCGGCGGGTCCCATCACCTTGTTTCTGTACGACCCCATCACGCTCGACCTGCTCGGCAGCATCGACGACTTCGCCCAGCCCCCGCCGGCGATTCCGGTGCCGTTCCCCACGCTGTACATGGTCTCCACGCCCATGTTCCAGGCCGATGCCAACGGCGACGCCGACCTGCACTGGGAGTTCGACTACGACGGGGTGACCCGCGGCGACCGACCCGAGTTCTCCCATCACCTGGTGACGTTTCCGCCGCCCAACCTGTGCGGTGCCAACCCAGACCGGCTCGACCTGTCCACGCTGCGACCGTTCATCAGCGCGCCGCTGCC